>CAISKJ010001849.1 GCA_903885885.1 uncultured delta proteobacterium | reverse complement strand
GTCGACGCTGCCCAGCGTGCGCGTTGTGGCCCCCGAGGCCTACGACCCGGCGCGTCCGGTCACCATCATCAACGCCGCGCGCGACGCCGACCCGATGCGCCTGGGCGCCCAGCTCGACGTGGTGGCCTGCACCGACCGTTCGTCGGGCACGGCGAGCCTCTACTTCAACGGCGACCCGATGGCGGCCGGCGCCTCGGTGCCCGTGACCGCGACGGCGGCGGGCGACCCCTGCGCGGCGCTCGGCATGGGCTTCGTCGGCATCGCGCGCTTCTCGCGCGTGAACGTGCCGCAGTCGACGCCGGCGCCCGCGCGCCCCACCGACGAGGTGCCCGCCAACCCGACGATCGAGGTGTCGGTCACCGACGCCGACGACACCGGCCGCTCGGCTGCGACGCGGCTCTACGTCGACACGGGGATTCCGGTGCCCAGCCTCGTCACCTGCACCGACGTCGTGACGCCCGGCGCTGACGGCTTCGGCGTGACGGACATCGACGTCACCAGCGACAGCTACCCGGTCGTGCTCACGCTCGCGCGCACGGGCTCGATGCCCACGACGCTCACGCTCACGGCGCCGTCGCTGCCCGCGGGCCGCGGTCGCTTTCTGGGCGTGCGCCTCGCGCCCGGCGTCACCAACCTCACGGTGGCGGCGACGGACCCCGCGGGCAACGCGGGCGTCAGCACCAGCGCGTGCTCGCGCGAGGTGGGCAACCCGCCGACGCTGTCGTTCACGGCCCCCGTCGCGGGGCAGGTGTTTCGCACGGCGACCACGTCGATCACGCTGCGCAGCGACGCCCCCGCGGGCACGCTCGTGTCGCTCACGGTTGGCTCGGCCGCGGCCATCACGGCCCCCGTCTCGGCGACGGGGACGGTCACCTTCGCGGGCGTTCGCCTCCCCGAGGGCGACGCGGTCACCCTCGCGGCCGAGACGGCCACGGTGGCGGGCCGCGGCGTGGGCCGCGCCTCGCTCACGGTGGCGGTCGACTCGGTCGCCCCCACGGCGCCGGCCGCCTTCACCGCGGTGATCCCCTCGTCGCCCGCCTCGGCGCGGCGCGCGGGCACCATCCGCCTCTCGTGGACCGACGGCTCGGACGCCGCCCCGGGCGGCGGCACGCGCGCGGTCGCCCGCTACGACGTTCGCACGGCCATCGTGCCCCTCAGCGACGTGAACTTCGACTCGGCGACGCCCCTCACGACCACGATCACCCCGGGCGCGCCGGGCGCCGCGAACCAGACCACGGTGCCGGGCCTGCGCCTCGAGCAGACGCACTACTTCGCGATGCGCGCGCTCGACCGCGCGGGCAACGCCAGCGGGTCGGCCGTGTACTTCGGCCCGGTGACCATTCCCCTGGTGCGTGACACCGTGGCCGACCCCGCGGTGGCCCTCGGCAACGAGGTGTCGGGCGGCTTCGACGTCAACGGCGACGGCTACGCCGACGTCGTGGTGGGCTCGGGCATCGCGGGCGCCACCTGGGGTGGTATCGCGCGCATCTACTTCGGCTCCGCCGCGGGCATCTCGGCGACCAACTACACGCAATTCAACGGCTCGACCGCGAGCCGCTTCGGCTCGTCGGCGGTGTCGCTCGGCGACATCAACGGCGACGGCCTCGGCGACGTGGCCTTCGGCGAGCCCGGGCCCACCTCGGCGAGCGCCCTCGCGGCGGGCAGCGTGTATGTCTTCTTCGGTCGCCGCACGTGGAACTCGCGGCTCTCGCCCTACGCGAACACCGACGCGAACGTGATCATCGGCGGCGGCACCGGCGAGTTTGCCACGGCGTCGCTCGGCTTCGCGCTGGCGCGTGTGGGCGACTTCAACGGCGACGGCCTCGCCGACATCGCCGCGAGCGCCCCGCAGGCGCAGCCGAGCCGCGGCGCGGTCGCGGTGATCTTCGGTCGCGCGACCTTCCCCGCTACGATCGCGATCGGCTCGGCCGACGTGGTGATCCGCAACACGACCACCGAGACCCTCTTCGGCCGCTACCTCGCAGGCGGCGGGCGCCTCGTGGGCAACGACACGCGCGAAGACCTGCTGGTGGGCTACGGCTCGGTGGCGGGCACGGGCTTCGTGTCGGTGTTCGGCGGGCGCGCGGCGCCGATGCCCGTGTCGCTCACCCTCGCCGACGCGGCCCTCAACCGCACGGGCACGGTGACCACGCCCGCCAACAACGGGCAGTACTCGAGCGGCGGCGTCGGCGACGTGAACGGCGACGGCCGCGCCGACCTCGCCATCGGCACCACGGGCAGCGGCCCGGGCCAGGTTTCGCTCTTCTTCGGCGACCCCGGCGGCGGCCTCACGGCCGGTCCGGTGATCGCCAGCAACACCGTGGTGGCCGGCGATACCTTCGGCACGCGCATGGCGTCGGTGTACGACCCCACCGCGCTGCGCCCGTCGCTCCTCATGCCGTCGCCCGTCGGGGCCGACCTCCTCGCGGGCGCCGCGGGCTACATGGGCAGCGACCCGCGGGTGTACGTCTTCACGGGCCGCGCCTCGTGGAGCGGCCTCACGATCCTCAACGCCAACCACGTGGTGGGCCTGGGCGGAGCGGTCTCGCAGCCGCTCACGTCGGTCGCCTGGGTGGGCGACGTCGACGGTGACGGATATGTGGACGCCGCGCTCGGTCGGGCTTCTGGTGCGGGCACGATGATTGTTTTGCGATAGTCTCGCAACACATCCATTCTGGAGACCAACGATCCGATGTCGAACCACGACCCCCAGGTGACCCAAAGCCCCGACCGCGAGCGCTACGAGGCGCCCCGCGTGCTCGAAGACCTGCCGCTCGAGTCCTTCAGCCTCGCGTGCTCGCCTGGGAAGAACGGCCCAGACTGCGAGGCCGAGGGCCTGCCGATCACGAGCTGAGGTCCGACGCGCGCCGCGTCGACCCGCCCCGCAACGCTGAACACCCCCTTCGCTCGAAGCGGTGTTCGGCTCATCCCCCGAGAAGCCGCTCCCCCCAGTTGAACACCTTCGCCCGCGCGACGCCGTACGTCGCCGACGCGAGCCCCGCCGCGATGTCAACCGCGTCGTCGGACGCACCGCGCGCAGCGGCCCGCGCCGCCAGCGAGGAGACACCGCGCACCGGCGGGGCCATCACCGCCTCGCGCCACCGTGCGTAGCGAAGCTCCGTCGCGCTGAGCCCGAGCGCCTCGCGAAGCGCCTCGACGCGGGGCTCGCGCGTGCGCGAGTGCACCCACGCGAGCGCTGCGTAACAGCCGATGCGCAGCCGCGCGGCGCGCGCCGTTGCCGCGAACGACTCGATTGGAAACGGGCTCCGCGCGAGCACGCGGGCGACGTCGTGGGCCGCGTGGGGGCGCGCGTTCACGATGTGGTCGCGGAGAATGTTGCCGAGCAGGTGCACGAGCAGCCTGCGGTCGTCGGGGATGAGTACGGGAACGCCGAAGAGGGCGCTGTCTTCGCGGGCGCCGTCGGCGAGCCAGCGAGAGGTTACGGCGCCGTAACCTACGGGCAGCGGGCGCGCGTGCAGGTCGGCGTGGATGCCCGGGAGCGACGGGTGGCGCACGTCGACGACGTCGGGGTCGTTGCTCCAGTCGGCCACGCGCCATCCTGCGCGGACGAGGGCGCGCGCGGCGTCGCGGGCGCTCACGCCGAGGAGCACGAGGTCGCAGTCGCACATCGCGCGCTCGCTCAGGTCGTCGTAGAAGCGCCGCGCGACGAGCACGCCCTTCACGGGGATGACCCGCGCGGTCGGCGCGAGGTCCGTCGCCACGCGGGCCACCATGCGGGCCGCGAGCATCTGCGTGACCCACCGCCGTCGCTGCTGCGCCGCTTCGCTCATGAGCGGGTGTGATGCCCTCTTTGGGCCGTCGAATCAAACGCCGTCAACGTGGGGATTGAGGACGGCGCGTGAAGCTGGTACGGCCCGCGGTCACCCAACCGTGGACGACGACGCACCGCTCTCTCGCGCGCTCCCGTTCGAAGACCTGCTCGCGCGCC
>CAISKJ010001848.1 GCA_903885885.1 uncultured delta proteobacterium | reverse complement strand
GGCGCTCACGTAGTTGGTGAGCGCGTCGAACCACACGTACATCACGTGCTTGGGGTCGCCGGGCACGGGGATGCCCCACGAGAAGCTGGTGCGCGAGATCGACAGGTCGCGCAGGCCGCCCTCGACGAACGACACCACCTCGTTGAGCCGCGTCTCGGGGCGCACAAAGCCGGGGTTGCGCTTGTAGAAGTCGAGCAGCCGATCGCCGTAGGCGCTGAGCTTGAAGAAGTACGACTGCTCCGTGACGCGCTCGACGGGGCGGCCGTGAATCGGGCAGAGGTTGCCCTCGAGGAGTTCCTTCTCGGTCTTGTGGTCTTCGCAGGCCACGCAGTAGAGGCCCTCGTACGAGCCGAGGTAGATGTCGCCGCTGTCGACGCAGCGCTGCCACGCGCGCTGCACGCCCTCTTCGTGGCGCCGCTCGGTGGTGCGAAGAAAATCGTCGGGGCGGCAGAGGAGCTTCGGCCACAGGTCGCGGAAGCGCTCGGACATCTCGTCGACGAAGGCCTGCGGGCTCATGGCCTTGCGCTGCGCCTCGCGCTCGAGCTTGAGCCCGTGCTCGTCGGTGCCGGTGAGAAAGAACGTGCGCTCGCCGCGCAGCGCGTGAAAGCGCGCGAGGGCGTCGGCCACCACGGTGGTGTAGGCCGTGCCCACGTGGGGCGAGGAGTTCACGTAGTAGATCGGCGTGGTGACATAGAAGCGCTGGGTCATACGGTGCCTCTTCGCTGCAGAAGGGGCCGAGGTATAGCCGCGCCCTCGCGCGATCGCACGCGAAACAGCGGACCGCTAGGGCGCCCCCTCGTCGGTGCCCTCGTCGGGCGCCGCGGGCGCGCCGGGGCGGTGCGCGGGGTCGGGCGCGAAGAGCGCCTGCACCTCTTCGACGGCGAAGGTCTCGGCCTGGCCGTCGGGGAAGGCCACGCGCACCGTGCGCGCGAGCACGTCGACGTCGCGCACGCGCCCTTCGCCGCGCGGCGTGGTGACGCGCTTGCCCTGCTTCGGAAAGAGCGCGCGCTGCTGGCGGTAGAACGCGTCCTCGTACACGAGGCAGCACATCAGGCGCCCGCACACGCCCGACACGCGCTGCGGGGTGAGGGCGAGGCCCTGGTCCTTCGCGTGGCGAATGGAGACGGGGGCGAAGTCGGAGAGGAACGTGTTGCAGCAGAGCTGGAGCCCGCAGGGGCCCACGCCGCCGATGTTCTTCGCCGCGTCGCGCACGCCCACGTGGCGGATCTCGACGCGGCCTCGCAGCGCGGTGGTGAGCGCGCGCGCCACGTCTCGGAGCTCCAGCCGCTCCTCGCTGGCGAGGTACACGAGCGAGCGGCCGCCCGCGAGCGCGCACTCGACGCGCACCACCTTGGCGGCGAGCTTGAGGTCGTGAACCACCTTGGCGGCGAGGCGAAACGCGTCGGCCTCGCGCACGCGGGTCCGCGCCTCGGCGCGCAGGTCGGCCTCGCCCGCGCGGCGCAGCACCCGCAGCGCGAGGCGCGCCGTCACGAGCTGTCGCCGCGGCGCCGAGGTGACCATCGCGAGCTCGATGCCCTGCTCGCTCTCGAGCACCACGGTCTCGCCCTTGCGCAGCGCGACGTTGCCCGCGTCGACGGCGATGGCCCGCGGCGCACCCGCGGTCCGCGCCATCGCGACGCCCGTGAGCGACGCGTGCTCGGGCCACTCGTACTCGGGAAACTCGGGCTCGCCGAGCGCGTCGACCTCGCTCACCTCGGCGAGGGGGAGGTACAGCCGCCGCGGCGTCGTGGGCTCCGCCGCCGTAGGCTCCTGCGGGGCGCTCGGAGGCTCGGCGACCGCGACGGGGCGTGCCTCGGCCGGGCGCTGCTGCGGCGGCTGCGGGCGGCGCTCGGGCGGGCGTGCGTCG
>CAISKJ010001847.1 GCA_903885885.1 uncultured delta proteobacterium | reverse complement strand
GGCGTCGGGCCTCGGCTTCGTGGTGGC
Source organism: uncultured delta proteobacterium (assembly GCA_903885885.1). GTDB lineage: Bacteria > Myxococcota_A > Polyangia > Polyangiales > CAISKJ01. Next base: position 4,642 of record CAISKJ010001847.1, on the reverse strand, counting down.
AGCGCGCCCCAAGACGCCCGCGGCCCACGCCGCGCGCGAGCGCCTCGCGGCCGACGCCACCGCGCGCGGCGCGAAGGTCACCTGGCTCGGCAAGATCGACGACATCCACGCCGTCGTGGCGGGCGCCTCGTCGGTGTCGCTCGTGGTCGACACGCTGCACGCCAAAATGGACTACCCCCTGGTGCTCCTCGAGGCGCTCCTCGTGGGCGTTCCCGTGCTGGTGAGCCGCGGAACGGCGGGCGAAGAGATCGTGGCGTCGGGCGGCGCGCGCGCGGTGTCTCCCGGCGACGACGCGGCCCTCGCCGAGGCGGCCGAGGCGATCGCGGCCGACCCGACCGCGGCGCGCGCGATGGGCGCAGCGGGCGGCCAATGGGTGCGCGCGACCTGCGGCCCCGCCGTGGTCGCCGAGGCCTACGAGCGCGTGTACGACGAAATCAGCGGTAACCGCAGGTGACGGCTCCGGCGAGGGCGTGTTAGTGCCCCTCGCGACATGGCACGAGAAGACGCAACCAGGGCCTACTACGACGAGTTCAGCCGGTGGTACGAGCGCGAGCGTGGCCGCGGCTACCACGCCCTCATCGACGACCTCGAGGTGAGCGTGGCCGAGCCCCTCGCGCGCGGCGCGAAGGTGCTCGAGGTGGGCTGCGGCACGGGGCTCATTCTCGAGCGCATCGCCCGCGTGGCCGACAAGGCCGTGGGCATCGACCTCTCGCCGGGCATGCTCGCGCAGGCGCGCGAGCGCGGCCTCGACGTGCACGAGGGCATGGCCACGAAGCTCCCCTTCGAAGACGCGAGCTTCGACCTCGTGTACTCGTTCAAGGTGCTCGCGCACGTGCCCGAGATCGAGACGGCCCTCGCCGAGATGGCGCGCGTCACGAAGCCCGGCGGCACGGTGCTCGCGGAGTTCTACAACCCGTGGAGCATCCGGTATCTCGCCAAGCGCCTCGGGCCCGCGGGGCGCATCTCCGAGAACACCACCGAGGCCGCGGTGTACACGCGCTTCGACTCGCCGCAGCGCATCCGCGAGATCCTGCCGCGCAACACCGAGCTCGTGGGCTGGCGCGGTGTGCGCGTGGTCACCCCCACGGCGCGCCTCATCTCGCTGCCCGTGATCGGCCGCGTCGTGTCGACCGTCGAGCACGCGCTCCTCGACTCGCCGGCCGCGCAGTTCGGCGGGTTTCTCATCGCGGTGATTCGTCTCACGGCGTAGGCCGTTCGCGTGATCGCGGGGCGCTGGGAGGTGTAGAGTCCGCACCCTCTCTATGGGCTCATCCGCGCGCATCCTGGTGGTCGACGACGAGGCATCGCTCCGTCAAATGATGGAGGTGCTCCTGCGTCGCGTGGGGCACGAGGTGTCGCTCGCGTCGGGGGTGCGCGAGGCGAGCGAGATCCTCGGCGCGTCGCCCGCTCCCTACGACCTGGTGGTCACCGACCTCATGATGGCCGACGGCACGGGGCTCGACGTGATCGACCGCGCGCGCAACATCTCCAATGACACGCAGGTGATCGTGGTGACGGCGCACGGCTCCGTCGAGACGGCGGTCGATGCGATGCGTCGCGGCGCCTACGGCTACCTCGAGAAGCCCCTCGGCGTGGCGGCCGCGCGCGCCATCGTCGAGAAGGCGCTCGAGAAGCGCGAGCTGCTCCGCACGAACGCGTCGCTGCGCACCATCGTGCGGTCGATGCAGCCCGCGCCCGAGAGCGGCGCGCTCATCGGCAAGAGCGCGTCGTTTCAGGCGGCGATGCAGCTCGCGCGGCGCGTGGCCCCCTCGAAGGCGGGCGTGCTCATCACGGGGCAGACGGGCACGGGCAAGGAGCTGTTCGCGCGCGCCATTCACGAGTGGAGCGACCGCAAGGAGTTGCCCTTCCTGGTGGTGAACTGCGGCGCCATCCCCGAAAACCTCATGGAGTCTGAGCTCTTCGGCCACGAGAAGGGAGCCTTCACGAGCGCCACGTCGCGGCACGAGGGCGTGTTTCGCAAGGCCGACCGCGGCACGCTCTTTCTCGACGAGGTGGGCGAGCTGCCGATGCCGCTGCAGGTGAAGCTCCTGCGCGCGCTGCAGGAGCGAAAGATCCGCAGCGTGGGCGGCGTGCAAGAGGTGCCCGTCGACGTGCGCATCGTGGCGGCGACCAACCGCGACCTGTCGCAAATGGTGAAAGAGAAGACCTTCCGCGAGGACCTCTACTACCGCCTCAACGTGCTGCGCATCCACCTGCCGCCGATCTCCGAGCGCCGCGAAGACCTCGAGACCCTCATCGAGCACTTTCGTCTCAAATTCACGCAAGAGCAGGGCAAGCCCAACCTCGGCTTCTCGCCCGAGTCGCTGCGCGCGATGCTCACCTACGCGTGGCCCGGCAACGTGCGCGAGCTCGAGAACGCCGTCGAGCGCGCGGTGACCCTCGCGCAGACCAAGATCCACGTCGACGACCTGCCCCCCGAGGTGCTCGGCTCCTCGACGCGCGGCTCCAACGAGGTGGTCGGGCTCCCGCCGGGGGGCATCGACCTCGAGGCCACCCTCGAGCGCATCGAGCGGAGCCTCATTCGTCAGGCCCTCGAGCGCTCCGGCGGCGTGCGCACCCGCGCCGCGCAGATTCTCGGCCTCACGTTTCGCTCGCTGCGCTACCGGCTCCAGAAGCTCGGCATGGCCGCCGACGCGCAGGGCGAGGCCGAGGTCGACAACGAGACATAGCCGCGCGAGGCAAAGACCCCCTTGGGGGCCGCGCCGCGATCTGGCACCCTACGAAGAATTCCCGCGCGCGCCGCCGGGATGTGGAGGCGATTCCCCCGATGCACAGCCGAAGCCGCACGACTCCCTCTCGACGCATCGCGCTCGCCGCGCGGCGCGGCATGACGCTCGCCGAGCTCATGATCGTCGTGGTCATCATCGGCGTTCTCGGGTCGCTCGCGTTCGTGAGCTACTCCGCGTACATCCGCCGCAGCCGCTCGCAGGAGGCGCGCACGATGCTCCTCGCGATCGGCAACCGCGAAGACGCGTACCGCTCCGAGTTCGCGCAGTACTGCGCCGCGGGGCGCACGTCGGGCTCGCCGCCCACGAGCCTCGGCGTCTCGAGCGCGTGGCCCGCGTCGTCGCCCGGTCGCCTCGCCGTCGACTTCTTCACGGGCATGCCCACCGAGTGGGCGCAGCTCGGGTTTCGACCCACCAGCGCGGTGCGCTACCGCTACGTCGTGATCGTGGGCTCGCCCTCGACGACCCCGCCCGGCGAGTCGGGCTTCTCGGCGTCGCCCAACCAGGACATCTGGTACATCGCCGAGGCCTACGGCAACCTCGACGGCGACTCGATCAACTCGACGTATCGCCTCTTCTCGGGCAACGGCAACCGCCTCGCGATCACCAACGAGACCGAGTAGCCCCGATGGCGCGCGCGCTCCTCCGAGGCCCGGCCTCGACGGCCCTGGGGCTCGCGGCGCTCACGCTCTCGCTCGTGGGCGTGCACGCGCTGCGCGGCTCGCTCAACCGTCGCTTCGAAGCGTCGCGTCGGGTCCTCGACGATGCGAACATCCCGCGTCCTGAGGTCGCCCGCGCGCTCTCGCTCGGTCACACCGAGTGGGTCACCGACGCCCTCTGGATCAACGCCACGCTCTACTACGGCGAGACGCTCTTCGCGCACCTGCCCGCGCGCTACATCACGCGCTACACCGACACGATGATCGCGCTCGACCCCGATTTTCGGCGCGCGTATCTGTGGGGCGCCTCGACGCTGCTCTACCGCACCGTGGCGGCCACGCCGAGCGACGTGCACCGCGCGGGGGGCTTCATGCGCCAGGGCCTCGCGCGCTTTCCCACGGACCCGGAGATGCACCTCGAGCTCGGCTTGCACCTCGCGTTCGAGGAGGCGCGCTACGCCACCGACGAGCCGCAGCGTCGCGCCCTGCTCGCGGAGGGCGGCGAGCACCTCCGCTTCGCGGCCTCGGCCGGCGTGGGGCCGCCCTGGTTGCCGCTCACGGCCGCGACGTTGCTCGTGGGCGCGGGGCGCGAGCGCGACGCCGTGCTCGTGCTCTGCGACGGCATCACGCACGCCGACAACGCCGAGACCTTCACCCTCTTCGAAACGCGCCTCGCGACGCTGCTGCGCGGCCACGCCGACGAGAACCCCCTCGCCGCGGCCTTTCTCGACGCCGCGCGCAGTCGGCGGAGGCACCACCCGTGGATGCCTCCGATGCTGCACGTGTTTGTGGGGGAGCCGATGCTCCCGCGCTGAGGCACGCCCGGCGGCGCGCCGCGCGGGAGCGTGTTACTCGAGCGGGCGGTTGCGGAAGTCGGCGGTCTGACCCGCGGTGACGGTCACGCGGAAGCTCGAGCTGAGCGACAGGGCCTCGTTGGCGCAGCGGATGTTGTAGCTGCCCGCGGGGAGCGTGACGCGAAACGGCGTGCTGCGGCTCGAGCCGTTGGGGAGCGCGCACTGCGACGCGGGCGAGGTCGACATGAGCAGCGTGCCCGTGTCGCCGCCGGCGGTGGGCGCAGGCGTGGGCGGGGGAGTGGGGGCCGCGACGGGCTCGACGCGTGCGCGCGGACGAGCGGGCTCGACCACGCGCGGCGGCCGGGGCTGCGCGGGGCGAACGTCGTTGCGCGCGATGCGCGGGCCTGCGGGCGGCGCCACGACGGCGGGCTGCGGCGCGGGC
>CAISKJ010001846.1 GCA_903885885.1 uncultured delta proteobacterium | reverse complement strand
TCCCGCGCCCTCGCGGGAGAGGGCCGGGGTGAGGGCATGCCGTACGCACAGGCACCCTCTCCCGCGCATTGCGTGGGAGAGGGGCGGGGTGAGGGCTCACGCGTCGCCTCCGCCGTCGTGGCGCAGATCGTGGAGCGAGTCGAGCTTGCGCAGCACGGGGAAGCGCCACGCCCACAGCGCCACGACGGCGATCGTCGCGAGGCCGCCGCCCACCACCGCGCGCACGGGGCCGAACCACTCGGCGGTGAGGCCCGATTCAAACTCACCGAGCTCGTTGGAGGTGCTCACGAACACGAGGTTGACGGCGCTCACGCGGCCGCGCATCGCGTCGGGCGTGGCGAGCTGCACCGCGTGCTGGCGCACCACCACGCTCACCATGTCGACCGCGCCGGTGACCACGAGCGCGACGAGGGAGAGGGCGAAGTTCTGCGAGAGCCCGAACACCACCGTGGCGGCGCCGAAGAGGGCCACGCACAGGAGCATGGTGCGCCCCGCGTGGCGCCCGAGCGGGTGGTACGCGAGCCACAGGGCCATGGCCGCGGCCCCCACGGCGGGCGCGCTGCGCAGCATGCCCATGCCCCACGCGTCGGTGTGCAGAATGTCGCGCGCGAACACCGGGAGCAGCGCCACCGCGCCGCCGAAGAGCACCGCGAAGAGGTCGAGGGTCACGGTGCTCAACACGAGGCGTGTGTGCCAGACGTACCGTACACCGACGAGGAGATCGTCCCATGAGATGCGGCGCGGCGTGCCCGGCGGCGAGGGTCGCGGGCGGAGCGCGACGATGAGCCCCATCGACGCGAGGGAGCACAGCGCCGCGAGCGCGAACACGCCCTCGCGCAGCGGGCCCCACAAGACGCCCCCGAGGGCCGGGCCCGAGACGGCGGCCACCTGCCAGATCGACGCGCCCCACGCCATCGCGGTGCCGAAGAGCTCGGGCGGCACGAGGCTCGGGAGCATGGCCTGGTTCGACGGGCCGAGGAAGGCCCGCGCGGTGCCGAAGGCCACGAGCACGGCGTAGATGGGGTGCGCCGTGGCGGGGCGCGACCGCGCGATGGCGAAGAGGGCCACGAAGCACAGCGCGATGACGAGGTGACACAGCGCCACGACGCGCTTGCGGTCGAAGCGGTCGGCGACGGCGCCCGTGACGAGGCTCAACCCCACGGCGGGCGCGAACTGGGCGAGGCCCACGTAGCCGAGGTCGAGCTTGCGGTGCGTGAGGTCGTAGACCTGCCAGCCCACGGCCACCGAGGCGACCTGCGTGCCCACAGTCGAGAGAAAGCGCGCGAGCTGAAAGCGAAGGTAGTCGCGGTGCGCGAAGACTGCGTGCGGAGCGTGCGGGGCGGGCGCGGTCAACGGCTCACTTGAGCCCCTTGTCGGCGATCCACTTGGCCATGAAGCGCGCGCTCACGTCGTACGACTGGCGCATGTTCTTCTCGGCCGTCTCTTCGAAGATGCCGCCCACGGCGAAGATCTTCGCGTCGACGCTGAAGTCGATGATGCGCTTGATCTTGCTCGCGCCCAGCGACTCGACGCGCATCACGCCGTCGGTGGTGAGCTTGTCGGCCATGGTGCTCGGAATGCCCTTGAAGGTGCACGCCTTCGTCACCTTGTTGAAGCGCGTCTCTTCGGTGAAGCGAAAGCTCGACCCGAGGGCCTTCTGCACCACCGCGGGGAGATCCATCTTGGGGGTCGACACCGTGCGGCGGAAGACCTCCGTGTCGGTGTCGCGGAGCTCTTGCACGGTGTAGTCGGGGAAGCCGAGGCCCTGGCGAAACATCGCCTCGTTCATCTCGCGGTCGAAGTTGAGCTTCCAGAAGGTCTCGACCGAGACGTTGAATTCATGGGTGAGCGTGAAGCGACGCATGAGAGCTTTGCCTCCTTCGTAGGGCGCGCGATGCTTCGCGCGAAGAGGCCCCTCTGTCAATGCGCCGCGCGCCCCCTCACGCTCAGCGCGCGCCGCGGAGGGAGATGTACGTGCCCTGGAGCTGGAAGGCCGCGGTGAACCCGTCGGCGATGCGCGGGTCGTTGGCGCACATGCGACCGGTGATGCGCGTGCCGTCGCCGTCGACGCAGGCCGAGATCTGCCGCGCGCCGCCGGCGCCGGCCACCGTCTCGATGCGCTCGAGGCCGTCGCCGTCGAGGTCGATGTCGGGCTGCTGCGGGCCGATCTGAAACACCACGATGCGCTGGCCGCCCACGAGGAGCTCGAGGAAGGTGCCGTCGCGCGAGCCCCCTCCCCCGCCGCCGGGGATGAGCCCCGCGGGGTTGGGGAGCGCCGCGAGGTCGCGCGCGGGGATGGAGCCGCAGAGCACGCCGTTGCGCATGCCCGTGATGCGCGTGGCGTCGGACACGACGGTGCCCGAGAGGCGCCCGCGCTGAACGCGGAAGTCGAGCATGCCCGCGGGGCCCGCCGGGAGGTTGAGCCGCACGTCTTCGGGGCCGCCCGCCAGCGTGCCCATGGTGATGCGGCTCTGGAACGACGCGCTCGGCAGGAGCGTCATCGGGTCGAGCGACATGCGCTGCACGTACTGGGGGTTGCCCGGCTCGCCGTTGTTGGTCATCACCATGTCGGCGTCGGAGCCCACGAGCCAGCCGACGCGCGCGTCGGGCACGTTCTGCCCGCGCGGGTCGGTGAGGTTCAAGAACCCGAGCTGCACCAGCACCTGACCGTTGGAGAAGCTCGACGTGATGAACGAGTTGAGCAGCCCGACGGCCCCGCCGAGCGCGGTGCCGAAGGCGTTGTCGGGCCTGCCGTCGCCCGAGAAGTCGCACCCCGTGGTGCCGTCGCCGTCGGCGATGGTGAGCGAGGTCACCACCACGGCCTGCTCGGTGCGGCAGTCGGGGCCACAACCGTCCCAGCGCGTGGTGTTACCATCGTCGCAGACCTCGCCCGGGTCTACGCGGCCGTTGCCGCACATGGCGATGGTGCGGCAGTCGGGGCCGCAGCCGGGCGTGCCGTCGCACACCTCGCCGCGGGCGGTGTCGACGATGCGGTTGCCGCAGGTCTCGTTGGAGAGGCAGTCGGAGCGGCAGCCGTCGCCCGAGGCGTTGTTGCCGTCGTCGCACACCTCGCCCATGTCGACGCGCATGTCGCCGCAGCGGGCTTCGAAGCGGCACGTGGCCGAGCAGCGGTCGCCGCTCATGTTGTTGCCGTCGTCGCAGCTCTCGCCGGGGTCGAGCACGCTGTCGCCGCAGCGGGGCACGCGCGCGTCGACGGCGGGCACATCGACGGGCGCGGGCCGGTCGGGCTGCACCACGACGTCGGGCGGCGGCGGCGGGGGCACGTCGACGGGGGCCACGTCGATGGGCTGCACGTCTGCGGGGGCCGTGTCGACGGCGGCGTCGGCCTGGTCGCCGGTGATCGTGTCGGCGCACCCGATGGCGCCCGCAGAGAGGCACAGCGCTGCAAGGAAGAGCGTCTTGTGATGCATGGTGATGGTGATCCGTCGGAAAAGGGGGTGGCGGCGCGAAGAACAGGGCCCCCGCGTGGGGCGCGCGCATCGTATCGCCCCGGAGCGCGCGCGCGCAATTCGTTAGCGGGCGCGGCTCACCACGGGAGCCACGCGACGACGGCGCTCTCGCGCGCGGGCGCGGCGGCCCCCCAGGCGGGCACGCGGGCGGTGGGCACGGGCGCTCCCGCGGCGGCGCCGGTCGCGTCGGCGACGTGGTAGCCCACGGCGAGCGCGCCGTTGGCGAGGGGCACCACGGCCATGAGCTTCACGTTGCCGTCGCCGCCGTCCATCGCGGGGTTCCACGGGCTGCGGAGGATGCTCGAGTAGGGCACCGACGCGAGGTCGGGGGTGTAGGCGCGCACGAAGTCGTTCCACCCCGAGGCGCCCTGCGCGACCTGCGGCATGCGCATGTAGGCGTTGCGCGTGGTGATGGTGCGCCGCCCCGTGGCGACCACCACCACCCTGCCCTCGAGGTCGACGGCGAGGGCCTCGGCGCGCGTGGTGTTGAGGTCGGGCCACGCGGCGTTGTGCGAGGGCCAGCCGTCGAGGTTGGGGTCGGCGTAGGGGGCGCCGGTGCCGCGCATCGAGTCGACGTACTCGGCGAGAAAGCTCGACGCGCGCAGGGTGCCCTCGGCGGCCGTGAAGCGCCCGAGCCACGAGATGTGAATGTTGCCGCTCGTGCCCGTGAAGCCGTTGTGAAACGCGCTCGCGCCGGGCCGGGCCGCGACGCGGTTGCCGGGCCAGAGGTTCTCGACGTTGTTGCCGTGGCAGCGCGCGAGCACCACGAGCTCGCCCGTCGCGGGGTCGACGGCGAGGCGGTCGACGTACTGGTCGGGCGTGGAGTTCATGGCGGTCTCGGTGTAGAGGCGCGACCACCATTTCATGCGCCCCGATGCGGTCATGGCGAGCACGGCGGGTTCGAAGTCGGGCTGGCCGTCGGGCAGTCGGCTCTGCGTGCTGAAGCCGAGGTAGAGGTCGTTGGTGCGTCGGTCGACGGCGATGGCGCCCACC
>CAISKJ010001845.1 GCA_903885885.1 uncultured delta proteobacterium | reverse complement strand
GCTCTTCTTCGGCGCATACCGGGCGGGGACGAGCCCCGCCCCTACAGACGCCGATCTTCGTAGGGGCGGGGCTTGTCCCCGCCCGAGCGTCGTCGGAAAAGAGCCACACCCCTTCGCACGGACGACCTCGATTTACGCTCGAGATACCTGACCCGGTGTTCCTATGGTTCCTTCGTGGCCGAGGACGTTTGTCGATGGAGTCATCCCGGTCGAGCAGTATGGAGTCCCGCGCCAGATCTGTGATATCCCCTGACTCGCTCGGTTCTGTCTGATTCGCACCTCCAAAGAGCGATCCCCCGCCATGCCCGCACTGCTTGGAACCCGCGCTCTCAACGTTACCGTCTCGTGGAGCTACGGCTTCGTTGGGCACGGTGAGAGCGTGACCACGACGCCGGGCGTGGTGTACCTCGACGTGGGCAACCGACTGTGTCCGGGTGTACTCGACCAGCACCACGATGTGCGCCTCGGCGGCTGCACGTCAGAACTTCTGGTGGGCCACCCGGAGTATGTCTATCACCACTTGCTTGGTGACCTTCTGCGGGCGCACGCCAACGGGCAGCTCGGCGCAAACCTCACGATCTCTCCACGCATCGTCACGCATCGAGCGCCCGACTGGGACGGCATCGTGAGCGCGTTCCTCGTGCGTCGGCTCATCGAAGATGGCGAGCTTCCGGCGTACACGCGAGCCCTCGTGGCGTTTTCTCTGCGCATCGATCAGGGGCGCTTCTCGGTGCGGCGGTACCTCGATGCGGGGGAGGTGGGGCGCACCGCGCTCTCGCGGCTTGCGCAGATGGGTCTGCTGCTGCTCTCGAATCAGCGCAAGGGTGATGGCGAGATGATGCGGCTTGGGCTCGTGCTGATCGAGAGCCTGATCGCAGATCTGCTCAGCGTGTCGCCGCGTCCGTGGGAATGGACGGAGGAGACATTCGAAACGTTAACCCCCGATGGGGGCTTCTTCGAGGCCGCCGGTAGGTGGGCCGATCGCCCGGAGTTTGCTGGGGTCGCCGAGGCGCTGCGCGGCGACTATGACACGTGGGTCGAGGAGTCGCGCGACGCAGACCGCATTCCGGTGGAGCTCCCTGTCGAGCGCGACGATGGGCGCGTCGAGTTGGTGGCGGTGCCTGCTACCTGTCTGCGGCGACCTTCGCGGAGTGTGCTGAACAAATATTGGGCGCGGGCGGAGGGCACGCCGCTCTTCGTGTGTCCGTACGTTCCGAGCGCGAGTGGCCATGCGCCCATTGCATCGGGCGCGGTCGCGCCGCGCGTGGTGATCTCACTCCCCGACGATGTCGGCTCATGGCCGGACGACATGCCGCGTGCCGATCTTCGCGGGCTCGGCGCGCTGCTCGAGCGCGAGGAGACAAGGCTGCGCCGCGAGCAGAACAAGAGCCGCGTCGGGCGCCCTCGCTGGGACGACACGGCTTATTGCGACAACGACGACCCCTGGTACGACGGACGCGGACACGCATGGCGTATCCTCGACACGCCGCGCGTGGGCACGGTGATCCCCTACGACGAGGTGTTGCGTCACCTCCGAGATGGTCGCGCGTGGGCGCCGCTTGATGTGCTGCTCGATTCGCTCGCGGTCGATCTGCACGTCGGGCTGCCCGACGCCGACGAGAATCAGCGTGCGCCGGTGTGCGACGCGCACCCGATGCCCGGTGAAGCGTGGGGGCCCGGAGGGATGTCGAGGACGCTCGCGACGTGGCGTGCGCACACGCGCGGGCGAGACGTGCTTGTCGAGATCGCGCAGGCCTGCCCGCCGCCTGAAGGGGTTCGATTGGAGCGGGCCATCGCACGGGTTACGTCGCCCCCTGCACGGGGTCGCGGGAGCATCTTCGCGCAGGTTCTGAAGGTCGTCGCGCGTCGCGATCCTGACGCGAGCGTGGCGCCGCGCCTCGGCGCGGTGATCGACTGGCTGGTTCGTGTGGAGCGTTACATCTCGCGCCTCGAGCCTGCGGCCGATGGCGACGGCGGCCTCGATCGCGCGCTCGTGACGCTCACGTGGTCGCGCGCCAAGGAGTCCTGGGGCGACGACGGGCTCGTCGAGCGACAGCTTCGGCGGCTCGGCGTGCAGGCGCTGGACGACCACGGTTTCAGCGTGGGGGGGCGCGCGATGCTGCGTGAGCTGCGGCCCGCCGCGGGGCGCGGCGCGGTTGTGGCGAGCCACGCGGTGCTCGCGGAGATGCAGGCGTACGTTGCCTTCGTCGAGGCGACG
>CAISKJ010001844.1 GCA_903885885.1 uncultured delta proteobacterium | reverse complement strand
CGCTGCACGGCGCCGGTGCCGAAGCCCTCCTCGTTGCCGTAGAACACGCGCACCTCCACGGTGACGGCCTTGGCCACGCCGCGGAGGGTGATGTTGGCGGGCGCCGTGAAGCTGAGGTGCTTGTCGCGCCACTGGGCGATCACCTGACGGCGGAAGGCGTCGCGCATCGACGAGGGCACCGAGGTGGGATAGCCCGTGTTGTCGACGATCCAGCCGGCCACCATGAGCGGGGTGACGTTGGCGGTGGTGGTGCCGTTGAAGGTCACCGTGGTGAGGTCGGCCGTGGGCGCCGAGGCCGTGAGCCGCAGCTCGGGGCGCGCGCGGAGCACCGTGCGAATGTAGGTGAAGAAGTTCTTGGCGCCGTAGTCGTTGGGGTCGTCGAGCTTGTCGACGCCGAAGAACGACGCGATGAGCAGGCGGTTGTCGTCGAAGAGGCGGTGGTAATCGGGGTACTTGTTCTCGGTGCGGCGCACCGTGGCGAGCTTGAGGCTCACGGGCAGGTAGTGGCGCGTCGACTCGGCGAGGGTGATCTCGCGGTCGGGGTTGGCGAGCGCGCGGCGCTGCGTGTCGATGAGGTTCTTCTCGGCCGTGATGAGCGATTGACAGCTCGGCACGAGGGGCTCGAAGTTGTACCAGATGCCCGACGCGCCCCAGTCCTGGTGCTCGCTCTGGCAGCTCGCGGTGACCTCGCTCGCGTAGCCCTCATAGCGGCCGAAGAGCAGCGTGGTGGGGAAGGCGCGGCGCGCGGCGTGGCGGTTGTTGACGATCGCCGAGTCGGAGTACGTGAAGCGCACGCGCTGGAGCTGCGAGGTGACGCCGGGCCGCGCGGGGTCGACCACGGTCACCGTGTCGCGGCGGAAGCTCTGCGTGTTGATGAAGCTGTAGGCGCTCGGCGTGTCGAGGCGGCGCCCCATGCCGATGTCGTTCTCCTTCATGGCGCCGAAGAGCGGGCGCATCTGGGAGACGGCGGCCTCTTGAATCTCACGGTCCGTCGCGCCGACGCGCACGTAGACGTAGCTCTCGACGGTGGCCGTGCGGGCCACGGCGTTGGCGCCCACGATCTCGTCGGGGTCGCTCGTGTCGGCGCTGAGCTCGTCGTCGCTGGGAGCGCACGACGCCGCGCCGAGCGAGAGCGTGCCGACGAGGGTCGCGAGACCGAAGCGCGTCACCGTGTTGCGATGCTTCACAGAAACCTCAGAGGTGCGTTGGGGGAGAAGTTCGGGGCGCCGACCCGCCCGATGCGCGCCGTTCTACGCCCGGTGCACAATGTGGGTCAATGGGGGGTGGCGCACCTACATAGGCGATTCATGAAGTGCTTCTAGAAAGGGCGCGGTGTTGATAGTGTTCGCGCGCCTCTGCGGGTGCGGAGGGTTCAGCTGCTCGAGCGAAGGAGCGTCGAAGCCATGTCTCGAATCGTGCGTGGTGGGCTGATTCAGTGCGCGAACGCGGTCAACGATGAGAGCGTCGCGGTCTCGGAGATTCAGGCGCGCGCCCTCGAGGCGCACCTGCCGATGATCGAAGACGCGGGGCGTCGCGGCGTGCAGATTCTCTGCCTGCAAGAGATCTTCAACGGCCCCTACTTCTGCCCCTCGCAGGCCCTTCGCTGGTACGACGCGGCGGAGCCCGTGCCGGGCCCCACCACCGAGCTCATGCAGGGCCTCGCGAAGAAGTACGGCATGGCCCTCGTGGTGCCGGTGTACGAGCGCGAGTCGGCGGGCGTCTACTACAACACCGCGGCCGTCATCGACGCCGACGGGCGCTACCTCGGCAAGTACCGGAAGAACCACATTCCGCAGTGTAATCCGGGCTTCTGGGAGAAGTTCTACTTCAAGCCCGGCAACCTCGGATACCCCGTGTTTCGCACGCAGTTTGCCACCGTGGGCGTGTACATCTGTTACGACCGGCACTTCCCCGAGGGGGCGCGCGCGCTGGGGCTCAAGGGTGCCGAGATCGTGTTCAACCCTTCGGCCACCGTGGCGGGCCTCAGCGAGCACCTGTGGAAGCTCGAGCAGCCCGCCCACGCGGTGGCCAACGGGTACTTTCTCGGCGCCATCAACCGGGTAGGCACGGAGGCCCCGTGGAACATCGGTGAGTTCTACGGCCAGAGCTACTTCGTCGACCCGCGGGGCAAGTTCCTCGTCACCGCCTCGCGCGATCGGAGCGAGCTTGTGATGGCCGACATGGACATGGAAGTGATCGAAGAAGTACGGCGCGTCTGGCAATTCTACCGCGACCGCCGCCCCGACTCCTACAGCGACCTCACGGCAGAGAAGTAAACAGCCATGCGCACACTCATCAAAGACGGCACGGTGGTGACGGCGGTCGACACCTACAAGGCCGATGTGTGGATCGAGAACGGCATCATCACGGCGCTCACGCACCCGGCGCAGCGCGCGCTCTTCGGCGAGGCGCAGACCGTGATCGACGCGGCGGGCAAGTACGTGCTCCCCGGCGGCATCGACGCGCACACGCACCTCGACATGCCCTTCGGCGGCACCACCTCGAGCGACGACTTCGAGACGGGCACGCGCGCGGCCGCGCACGGCGGCACCACCACCATCGTCGATTTCGCCATTCAGACGAAGGGCACCGCGCTGCGCACGGGCCTCGACGCGTGGCACGCCAAGGCCGAGGGCAAGGCCGCCATCGACTACGGCTTTCACATGATCACCACCGACGTGAACGACAGCACGGTGGCCGAGATGGGGCAGCTTGTGAACGAGGGCATCACCTCGTTCAAGCTCTTCATGGCGTACCCCGGCGTGCTCTACGTCGACGACGGTCAGATCTTTCGGGCGATGCAGCGCGCGCGCGACCTCGGCGCCCTGATCTGCATGCACGCCGAGAACGGCATCGCGCTCGATGTGCTTATCAAGCAGGCCCTCGAGCGCGGCGAGACGGCGCCCAAGTACCACTCGCTCTCGCGCCCGCAGATCGCCGAGGCCGAGGGCACGCACCGCGCGCTGTGCCTCGCCGAGATGGCCGGGGCGCCCGTGTACATCGTTCACCTGTCGGCGCCGCGCGCGCTTCAGCAGGTGCTCGAGGCCCGCGACCGCGGCATGGCCGCCTACGCGGAGACGTGCCCGCAGTACCTCTTCTGCTCGCTCGACGACCTCGCGCGCGAGGGCTTCGAGGGCGCCAAGTACGTGTGCACGCCGCCGCTGCGCCCCAAGGAGATGCAAGAGGACCTCTGGCGCGGCCTCAAGACCAATGACCTCCAGGTGGTGAGCACCGACCACTGTCCCTTCTGCATGAAGGGTCAGAAGGAGCTCGGCCGCGCCTCCTTCGCGCAGATTCCCAACGGGATGCCCGGCGTCGAGACGCGCATGTATCTCATGTGGGACGGCGGCGTGCGCACGGGCCGCATCTCGATGAACCGCTTCGTCGAGATCACCTCCACCGCGCCCGCGAAGATCTTCGGCCTGTACCCCCACAAGGGCACCGTGGCCGTCGGCGCCGACGCCGACCTTCTCGTGTGGGACGGCGAGATGGAGCACACGCTCGACCACGCCAACATGCACATGCGCGTCGACTACTCGCCCTACGAGGGCCGCACCGTCTTCGGCGGCGCGACGCACGTGCTCTCGCGCGGCCGCGTGATCGTGGAGAACGGCAAGTACCAGGGCAAGATGGGCGACGGTCGCTTCATCAAGCGCTCGACCTTCGCGCTCGGCTGAGCACCGGAGAACCTCCACCGATGAACGCATCCCCCTTCGTGGTACCCGCCGACCGGCTCGAGTCGCAGCTCCCCGAGTCGAAGCCTGCCTACACGCCCGCCGAGGCGCGCGCCGAGGCCGAGCGCTGCCTCTACTGCGTCGACGCGCCGTGCATCAAGGCGTGCCCCACCTCGATCGACATCCCGCGCTTCATCGGTCAGATCGCGACGGGCGACGTGGTGGGCTCGGCGCGCACGATCTTCGACGCGAACATCCTCGGCGCCTCGTGCGCGCGCGTGTGCCCCGTCGAGGTGCTCTGCGTGGGCGACTGCGTCTACAACGGCTGGCACAAGCCCCCGATCCAGATCGGCCGCCTGCAGCGCTACGCCACCGACACCGCCGTCGCGCGCGAGCGCACCACGGGCCACAAGGTGCTCACGCCCAAGACCGCGACGGCTCGCAAGCGCGTGGCGCTCGTGGGCGCCGGGCCCGCGTCGCTCGCGTGCGCGGCCTACCTCGCGCTCGAAGGCCACGAGGCCGTGATCTTCGAACGGGGCGCGCTTCCCGGCGGGCTCAACACCACGGGCGTGGCGCCCTACAAGCTTCACACCGAGGACAGCCTCCGCGAGGTGGAGTACCTGCGCTCGCTCGGCGTCGAGATTCGCACCGGCGTCGAGGTCGGCACGGCCGTCACCGCGGCGTCGCTCCTCGCCGAGTGGGACGCGGTGTTTCTCGGCGTGGGCCTCGGCGCCGACACGCGCCTCGGCGTGCCGGGCGAAGAGGGCCACGGCGTGGTGGGCGCCACGGCCTTCATCGAGCGCATGAAGAACGAGCCCGGCTTCGCGGTCGCGGGCGTGCGCCACGCGGTCGTGGTGGGCGGCGGCAACACGGCCATCGACGTGGCGCGCGAGCTCGGCAAGGTGGGCGTCTCCGACGTGGCGATGGTGTACCGCCGCAGCGCCCACGAGATGTCGGGTTACGCCCACGAGATGGCCCTCGCGCGCCTCGAGGGCGTGCGCCTCGTCGAGAGCGTGCAGCCCGTCTCGGTGGTGCGCGACCACGACGGCGCCGTCACCGCGATCCGCGTGGCGGCCACGCACAACGGCGTGGTGTCGGGCGACGCGCACGAGCTCCCCTGCGAGCTCGTGGTGCTCGCCATCGGCCAGTCGAAGCTGCGCGCGGTGGCGCAGGGCTTCGAGGGCGTCGAGCTCGACAAGCGCGGCTGCGTGGTGGTCGACGCGGTCACGAAGCGCACGGGCAACGCCCGCGTGTACGCGGGCGGCGACTGCATCAACGGCGGCAAGGAGGTGGTCAACGCCGCCGCCGACGGCCGCGACGCGGCGCGCGCCATGCTGCGCAGCTGGGCCTGACACTCCCTTCAATCCCCTCGTCACGTGCCCGCCGCGGGGCGGGCGCGCCGGTGGTAGCTTCGCCCCCGTGGACGGCATCGCATTCGAGGGCTGCGCGTGCAGGGCGGCGTTTCACGCGGGCGTCGCCGCGGCGCTCGACGAGGGCGGCGTGCGGCCTCGCATGGCGGCGGGCACGTCGTCGGGGTCGATCATCGCGGTGGGCCTCGCGGCAGGGCTCGCGCGCGAGATGCCCGCGCGATGGCGCTCGTTCGGCGGGCGCTCCATCGTGTCGCTGCGCCGCGCACGGTGGAACCGCTCGCTCTTCGACATGAGCCACCTCGTGCGCAGCGCGCTCGTCGACGTGATCGGCGCCACGGACCTCCGCGATCGTCCCGTCGAGGCGCTGGTGACGGCGACGCGCCTGCGCGACCTCGCGCCGCTGGTGTTCTCGAGCCGCGAGGAGCCCGACCTCGTGGCGCCCGTGCTGGGGTCGTGCTTCATCCCCGTGCTCTACGGTCGCCCGGTGCATCATCGGGGCGCGTGGCTCATCGACGGCGGCGTGACCGACAACCTCCCCGTCGAGGCCCTCGCCGCGCGGGGCGCGAAGGACATCGTCGCGGTGACCGTGCGCGCCGACGGCATGGCCTTCAAGAGCCCGCGCGTACGAAGCTGGCGACCCGTGGCCGCGGGCGCGCGGGTGCATGTGATTCACCCGCGCAGCGAGCTCGCGCTCGCGAGCTGGGAGCTCGACGCCGACCGCCTCGCGCGCGCCCTCGACGAGGGCTACGCGTGCGGGCGCGACTTCACCGGGACCTGAGCCTCACGGGCCGTGCGCGCGGGGCTCGACGCCCGTCACGCGGGTGATGAGCCGCTCGAGGTGGCGAAAGACCGCGAGGCGCTCGAGGGCGTGATCGATCCACCCGCCGGTGATGGCGTAGTTGTGCAGGTGCGGCGCCACGTGGTGCACGTCGTGGTGCTCGCGCGAGAGCACGAGGCCCACGCGCTGCAGGAGCGCCACCGCGGGCGACACCGACGAGGCGTGGGCCCACTTGTGGGCCTGGCTGGTGAAGGTGACGAAGAACGCCGTGCCCATGCCGCCGAGCTGCAACCCCCACGAGACGACGGTGGGGTGCGCGAGGTCGAAGGCGAGCGCGTAGGTGACCGCGAGGGGCAAGAGGGCGAGGCCCGCGTTGGTGCCGTTGGTCTCGACGAAGTCGTGGCGGTTGATCTCGTCGGCGTCGACGTGGTGCTCGCGAAACTGACGGATGAACACGCGGCCGAGCATGGGCGTGTCGACGGAGCCCCAGGTGTCGCAGCCCCAGTGCACGGTGGCCGAGATGAGGTCGGCGAGGAGCGCCGCGAGCACCACCGCGCAGGCGCCGACGGGCACGAGCCACGGCGCCGACGCGACGCGTGAGAGGCGCCACGCCATGAGGATCTCGACGGCGAAGAAGGCGAACACCGAGGCGGTCTCGACGAGCCGCTGTCCGCGGCTGTACCCGCCCGCGATGCGCTCGCGAGGAATGGGTTCGGAGGTCATCGAAGGTGGGGCGGGAGGGTACGCGAAGTCGGCGGCGGCGGGCACGTGAAGTCTTGCGAAGGGTTGCAAAATGCAGCAGCGTGCGCGGCGTTCACCTTCTGGGAGTTGGCGATGGCAGACCTGTCGATCGACATGTGTGGGATCAAGAGCCCGAACCCGTTCTGGCTCGCCTCGGCGCCGCCGGCGAACACCGGCGAGCAGGTGATGCGCGCCTTCGACGCGGGCTGGGGCGGCGCCGTATGGAAGACGCTCGGCAACCCGATCGTGAACGTGTCGTCGCGCTTCGGCGCGGTCGATTACGGCGGTCAGAAGATGATGGGGCTCAACAACATCGAGCTCATTACCGACCGGCCCCTCGCGGTGAACCTCCGCGAGATCGCCGAGGTGAAGCGCCGCTACCCGAAGAACGCGGTCATCGTCTCGCTCATGGTCGAGTCGAAGGACGAGTGGCGCGACATCATCCGCCGCTCGGAGGACACCGGCTGCGACGGCCTCGAGCTCAACTTCGGGTGCCCCCACGGCATGTGCGAGCGCGGCATGGGGAGCGCCGTCGGCCAGGAGCCCAAGGTGCTCACGGAGATCACCGCGTGGGCCAAGGAGTACGCGCGCACGCCCGTGCTCATCAAGCTCACCCCCAACGTGGGCGACATCCTCGAGCCGGGCCTCGCGGCAGTGGCCGGCGGCGCCGACGGCCTGTCGCTCATCAACACCATCAAGAGCATTATCGGCATCGACCTCGACACGATGGCGCCCATTCCGCGCGTGGGCGCGGCGAGCACCAACGGCGGCTACTGCGGCCCCGCGGTGAAGCCCATCGCCCTGCACATGATCGCGGCGCTCGCGCGTGACGCGGGCATTCGCGTGCCCATCAGCGGCATCGGCGGCGTCTCGAACTGGCGCGACGCGGCGGAGTTCATCGCGCTCGGCTCGACGAGCGTGCAGGTGTGCACCGCGGTGATGCACCACGGGTACAAGATCGTCGAAGACATGATCGCGGGCCTGTCGAACTTCCTCGACGAGCGCAACATGACGCTCGCGCAGCTGCGCGGCGCGGCGGTGCCCAACTACCGCGAGTGGGGCGAGCTCGACCTCAACTACAAGGTCGTCGCGAAGATCAACGCCGACCTCTGCATCGGCTGTCAGAAGTG
>CAISKJ010001843.1 GCA_903885885.1 uncultured delta proteobacterium | reverse complement strand
CAGGTCGACGGTGGGCGCCGCGTCGGGGCGCGGCTGCGCGCGGGCCGCCGACCCGCACGCGAGGCCCACCGCGAGCAGCGCGCGCCAGCGTCTCATCGCCCGCGACGATACTCGAAGCGCGCGGGCGAGGGAGCGCGCTATCGTCGGCGCCCTCATGACGGCGACCCGCAGCGACCTCGTGATCGGCGTCGCCGGTCACATCGACCACGGCAAGACGGCCCTCGTGCGCGCCCTCACCGGCGTCGACACCGACCGCCTCCCCGAAGAGAAATCCCGGGGCATCACCATCGAGCTGGGCTTCGCGCCCCTCACGCTCGCCAACGGCCGCCGCGCCGCCGTGATCGACATGCCCGGCCACGAGCGCTTCGTGCGCACCATGATCTCGGGCGCCGGCGGCGTCGACCTCATGCTGCTCGTGGTGGCCGCCAACGAGGGCGTGATGCCCCAGACGCGCGAGCACCTCGCCATCGCCGACCTCATCGGCATTCGCGCCGGGGTGTGCGCCCTCACCAAGTGCGACCTCGCCTCGCCCGACATCGTCGAGCTCGCCGCCGACGAGATCCGCGAGGTGCTCCGCGGCAGCGCGCTCGAGGGCGCCCCGGTGATCGCCGTGAGCGCCCACGCGCAGACGGGCCTCGACGCGCTGCGCGCCGCCCTCGCGGCGGCCACCGTGGCGCCGCGCGACGCGACGGGGCCCGCGCTCCTCCCCATCGACCGGGTGTTCGTGCGCAAGGGCTTCGGCGTGGTGGTGACGGGCACGCTGCTCTCGGGCGCGGTGCGCCTCGACGACGCGATGCTCCTCGGCCCCGCGGGGCCCGAGCATCGCACCTTGCCCGTGCGCGTGCGCGGCCTCCAGGTGCACGGCGAGGCCGCCACCGAGGTGCACGCGGGCACGCGCCTCGCGATCAACCTCGCGGGCGTCGAGCTCGCCGACGTTCCGCGCGGCGCGTGGCTCATGCACCCCGCCGAGGTGGCCCTCTCGCGCTCCTTCGACGCCGTGTTTACGTCACTGCCGCAGACGCGCCGCGCCCTCGCGCGCCGCGCGAAGCTCGAGGTCGCCGCCGGGGCCACGCACGCGCTCGCGGGCCTCTCTCTGCTCGAGGGCGAGTCGCTCGAGCCCGGTCGCAAGGCCCTCGCGCGCGTCACCACCGACCGCCCGCTGGCGCTGCGTCCGGGCGAGCGCCTGGTGCTCCGCGGGCCCCCGTCGCTCGCGGGTGTTGGCAGCACCGTCGGGGGCCTCGTGGTGGTGCGCCCCGTGGCCGAGCGCGTGCGCCGCCGCGCCGTGGCCCTCGAGCGCGCGCGCCGCGCGATGGAGGGCGACGCGCGAGAGCGCGCCCGCGTCGAGCTCGAGGCCTCGGCGGCGAAGGGCCTCACGCGCGCCGAGCTCATGGCGCGCGCGGGCTACCGCGTGGCGAAGACGGCGACGGCCGACGGCGTGGTCGCGGTGGCCAACGATCGGTACGTGGGGCGCGCGGTGCTCGAAGGGCTGCAGCGCGAGGCGCTCCAGGCGCTGAGCGACCACCACGGCAAGCACCCCGCGGAGAAGGGGCTCGATCGGCGCGCGCTGGCCGCCCTCGGCGACGACGCGGTGGTCGATCACGCGCTGAGCGAGCTCGTGGCGGCGGCGAAGATCACGCGCGCGGGCGACGTGATCGCGCGGGCCGGGTGGAAGCCGCGCGGCCTCGACGACATCCCCTACGTGGCGCAGGTGCGGGCCTCGCTGGCGCGGGCGGGCCTCGCGGCGCCGCGCGTGGCCGAGATGGCGACCGCGTGCGGTGCGACCCCCAAGGAGCTCGAAGCCGCCCTCAAGCGCCTCGTCGAGCTGGGCCACGCGGTGAAGGTCACCTCCGAGCTGTACGTCGACGGGCCCGCGATGCGCGACCTCGAGGCGCGGCTCGTGGCCTACCTCGAGGAGAAGGGCACCATCGACGCGCAGGGCTTCAAGGAGGTCACGGGGCAGTCGCGCAAGTACGCCATTCCGTACGCGGAGTACTTCGACGCCAAGAAGGTTACGCTGCGCATCGGCGACGCGCGCAAGCTGCGGGGGCGGTAGACTTCGGGGCGGCCGTCGGGCAGTCTCGCGCGCCCCGTGAGCACCGCCGCACCGTGGACCATTTCGCGCGTCACCGCGTGGACCGCCAAGGACCTCGCCGGGCGCGGCATCGAGTCGTCGCGCCTCGACGCCGAGGTGCTCATCGCGCACGCGCTGGGGCTCAAGCGCCTCGACCTGTACCTCCGCTTCGACCAGCCGCTCGCCGACGACGAGCTCGCGCGCATTCGCGCCCTCGTCGAGCGACGCCGCAAGTTCGAGCCCGTGGCCTACATCGTGGGCGAGCGCGAGTTCTACGGCCGCGCCTTCGCCGTCGACCGCCGGGTGCTCATCCCGCGGCCCGAGACCGAGGGGCTCATCGAGGCCGCGCTCGCGCTGCTCCCGCCGCCCGCCGAGGGTGTCGCTCCGCGCGCGCTCGACATCGGCACGGGCAGCGGCATCATCGCCGTCACCCTCGCGAGCGAGCGCCCCGACCTCACCGTCGACGCCGTCGACCTCTCGCCCGCCGCGGCCGAGGCCGCGCGCGCCAACATCGAGCGCCACAAGGTGGCCGACCGCGTGCGTGTCTTCGAAGGCAGCCTCTACAAGCCCGTGGGCGACGCGCGCTACCACCTCATCGCGAGCAACCCCCCGTACATCGACACCGCCGAGGTCGACACCCTCATGCCCGACGTGTCGCAGTACGAGCCGCGCCTCGCGCTCGACGGCGGCCCCGACGGCGCCACGGTGCTGCGCCCGCTCATTCACGGCGCCCGCGCGCGGCTCGTCGAGGGCGGCGCGCTCGTCGTCGAAATCGGCTACGGACAAGGTGATCTGGTGCGCTCCATCGCGCGCGAGGCGGGCTTCACCGACGTCGAGGTGCGCCCCGACCTCGCCCGCATCGAGCGCGTGCTCGTCGCGCGCTGACGGCGGGGCTCAGCCCGTCGCCGCGGCCTTCTTGATGGCGTCGAGGTCGAAGGTCGAAGCGCCCAGCAGCGGGCGAAAGCGCTCCGGGTGACAGGTGAGAAGAATCACCTGCATGTCGCGCGCGGTGTGCTCCAGCACGTGGAGCATGGCGCGCAGGCGGCGGTCATCGGTCCACCCGAGCACGTCGTCGAGCACCAGGGGCATCGCGCGCTGCTGCTTCGCGAACACCCGCGCGAGGGCCACGCGCACCACCACCGCGAGCTGCTCGCGGGCGCCGCCGGAGAGGTCTTTGAACTCCTCTTTGACCCCTTCGCGCTGCACGCTGTCGAGGTGCAGCGTGTCGTTGTTCATGGTGATGGTGGTGCCCGGGCGAATCATGCGCAAGAGGGGCATGGCCTCGTCGTACACGGGCTTCATCAGCACCTGCTGCGCCCGCGCGTACTCGGCCTCGGCGGTGTCGCGCAGCAGCTTGAGCGCCCTCGCCTCGCGCTCGACGCGCGCGAGCTCGGTCTGCGCCGCGTCGAGCTCGACCTTCTTCTCCGCGAGCTTGTCGTAGCGCCCCTCGGGGAGCATCACGTCGAGCGCCGCGCCCTTGCGCAGCATCTCTTCTTTGAGCGCCTGCACGCGCCGCCCGTGGTCGTCGACGGACTTCTTCGCGCGCTCCAGGTCGATGCGCCGCAGGTCGGGCATCGCGGCGTCCCACGCGGCCGTCGCGTCGCGGTGGCGCTCCTTCGCGCGGGCGAGCTCCGCGGTCGCGCGCTCGCTCGCCTCGCGAAGCGCGGCGTCGCCCACGACCACCTCTTCGGCCGCCAGCATCGACGCGTTGGCCCGGTGCTCGGCCTGCAGCGCCACGAGCGCGTTGGCGGCGCGGCGGTGCTTCGCCTCGGCCTCGTCGCGGCCCTGCTCGGCGGCCTTCACGCCCCCCTCGGCCAGCGCGAGCGCCTCGCGCGCCTGCGAGAGCCCCTTGCGCTCCACCTGGAGCATCAGCTCGCCGCGCGCGACCTCTTCCGGTGACACCTCGGCGTCGCCCGCCCGCGCCCGCAGCGGCGTGAGCTCGGCGTCGAGCACCGCGAGGCCCCGCGGCGCGATGCGCCCCATCTCGACGCGCTGCGCGTCGACGGTGGCCTGCAGCGCGCTCCGGCGCGCGTAGGCCTGCACCACCTCGGCCACCGTGGCGGCGCCCACCGACTGGAGCTTCGTCTGCAGCTCGCGCTCCACCATCGGGAGCTCGAAGTCGTGCGCGACCTCGCCCGGCGCGATCACCACGCGCGCGCCCTCGACGCTCGCCTCGACGCGGTCGAGCAGGTCTTCGTGGCCCTGCCAGCGCGCCGCGAGGGCCCCTTCGGCCGACACCACGCGCCCCACGAGGCGGCGCATCGCCTGCTCCTCGTCGAGGCATCGACGGTCGAGCGCGTCGAGCTCGGCGTAGCGCGCGGGCGTCACCGCGAGGAGGGCGACCTCGGCCTCGGTCGTCGCGAGCTGCTCGGCCCACACGCGCGCGTCGCTCGCCTTGCGCTTGAGCTCCTCGGCCCCGTGCGCCTCGCGGCGCAGCCGGTCGCCGAGGGCGCCCACGCCCTTCGGGGCGCGCTCGCCGAGGGCCCGCTCGTGCTGCGCGCGGCTCGCCTCGTACGACGCGCGCACCTTCGCGTGGCCGACGGCCTCGTCGACGCTCGCCACGCCGAGGGCCGCGAGCTTCGCCGCCAGCGCCTCGCTCGCCTGCGCGAGGCCCGCGCTCTCGTCGTGCGCGCGGCCCGGGTCGATCTCGACCTCGAGCTGCTCGCCGATGGTGAGGGTGGTGAGCGACGCGATCGAGCGCTTCACCTCGGCGCCCGTGGTGAGCAGCCGCGGCGTCTCGCGCGCGCCGAGCTGCACGCGCACCGGCGACAGGGGGCGCAGCGTGACGCGCACCGCGCTGGCGGCCTCGAGGGCCTCGAGCGTACGCACGCGCTCGGCGAGCTTCTGGAGCGCGTCGACGTCGCCCTCGCGCACGGGGACGCTCGCCGCGAGCTGTTCGAAGCGCGTGGCCTCGGCCTGGTGCGCGCTGGCCTCGTCGAAGGCGCGGGCGAGCTCGGCGCGGGCGCCCTCGGCGCGGGTGGCGTCGGCCACGAGCTCGGCGAGGCCCCTCGGGGCCACGGCGGCGAGCTTCGCCTTGAGGTCGACGATGTGCTCGTCGCGGGCGCGGCGCTGATCGGCCACGAGCCGCGCGGCGCCCACGCTCTCGACGCGCAGCGCGCGGAGCTCGGCGTCGAGCCGTTGCTGCGTCGCGCGCCACGCGTCGCGGGCCTTCGCGAAGCCCTCGCGCGGCGGGTCGAGGGTGAGCACGCCGAGCGCGCCGAGGGCCACCGCGCTCCGGTGCGTGACGAGGTGCACCGCGGGCTCGGCGCCTGCGCGCTCGACGGTGACGCGCGTCGCGTGGCGGCTCACGTGGTCGGCGTGGCGGGCGCGCGCGTCGTCGATGCGCTGAACGTCCGCGAGGCACTGCGCGTCGGGCAGCGCGCGGAGGCTTCGCTCGCCCTCGAGGAGGGCGTGCTCCAGGGCTCGCGCGCGGGCGAACTCGGCCTCGCGGCGCGTGAGCTCGACGCGGGCGCGCATGCGCTCGAGGCGCTCGGACTGCTCGGTCACCCCATGCTGCAGCTGCTCGCACGCGCGCCGCGCGCTCTCGGTCGTCTGCCGCGCGAGCTTCGCGTCGACGTCGCGCCGCGCCGCGTCGGCCTCGAGCTCGCTCGCCACCGCGAGGTGGACGCGCACCCGCTCGTCGAGCGCCGCGACCTCTTCGCGCCGCGCGGTGCGCCGCCCGAGCTCGCCCGCCGCGCGCGCCTGCGCCTCGCTCGCCTCGCGCAGCCCCGCGTCGGCCGACTCGCGCTGCTTCTCGACCTCGTCGGCCTCGCGCACGAGCGCTTCGCACTCCTCGACGGCGCGCGCGAGCGCCCCGGCCGCCTCGGTGAGCCGCGCGTGCTCGTGCTCGCACGCGTTGAGCTCGTCGCCGAGGCCCACCGTGTCGGCCACCTTGCGCTCGAGGTCTTTCACCTCGCCCGCGAGCAGCTCCACGCGCGTGCGCGCCGCGAGGAGGGCGCCCGTGGCGCGGTCTTGCTGCTTGGGCGTCCACACCCGCTCGAAGGCCTCGTCGATGGCGCGGCGCAGCGGCACGCCGTGCTCGCCGCCCATCACGTTGCCCACGATGCTCCCGATGGCGCTCGAGAGCGACGCGCGCACGTGGTCGCCCATGCGCCGCTCGTCGGTGGGGGCCAGCGTCGCGAGCTCGTCTTGATTGACCCAGAGCAGGCTCCACACGCCCATGTCGTCGGGGTTCGGCCCTCCCTTGCCCGCTCCGCGCGCGCCCAGGAGCGAGAGCACGTGCATGTCGGCCTCGTCGCCGTCGAGCGACACGGTGCCGTCGTGCGCGAAGAGCTTCGACGAAGCCCCGCTGAGAAAGCGTTTTTCGAGCAGCCACGCGCGGCCGTCGAGTTCGAACTCCACCTCGACGGAGGGGGCGGCCTTGGGGCTCCCGTTGGGGCGCAGCGTGCGAATCGACTCGTGCTTCGACCCGTGCCGTTGAAACAAGGCCGCGCGCAGGGCCCGCACGATCGACGACTTGCCGCACTCGTTCGAACCGCTGATGACGTTGATGCCCGGCGAGAGGGGCCCCAGGTCGATGGAGCGCTCGCCGAGAATGCCCACGTTCTGCACCCGGATGCGCAGGAGGCGCAGCGCGGCGCTCATCGCACGCCCCCGGCGTGGAGCGTCGCTTGATACAGCGTGTGGAGCCGCTGCAGGGCCTCCTGGCACTCGTCGAAGGTGTACTCGGTCACGCCGCGGCGAAGTCGGTCGACCACCTGACCGATCCACCCGTCGCGCGGGAGCTGGTCGATGTCGGCGTCGGTGAGCCGCACGAAGAGCCCCTCGTCGCGCACGCGCAGCAGTGGAAAGACGCCCCGGTACCGATCGATGATCTCGTGCTCGACGCGGGCGCGCAGCGTGAGGTCGAGGTGCCCGTCGAGCACGAGCTCGACGAGGGTGTTCGAGCGGTTGGGCACCTCGTCGAGCTGACGCTCGAGGGCCGCCACGTGGTCGCCGTTGTTGAGCGTGCAGACCACCTTCTGCCAGGTGAACTTCGACACCCGCTGCGAGGTCACGCGCGGCGCCGCGCGGGGCTTGTCGACCTCGACCACGAGCACGTGCCCCGGGTCTTTCTCTTTGAAGCGCGTGGGCTCGGGGGTGCCCGAGTACCAGGTGCGATCGTTCACCTGGAGGCGCCCGTGCCAGTCGCCGAGGGCCAGGTAGTCGAGGCCCGCGCGGTCGGAGAGCCCGATGGGCAGGTCGTTGTGAAGCTCGGCCTCGTCGTCGGGGTGCAACCGCTGCAGGATCTCGCGCACGCCGCCGTGCGCCACGCCCACGCGCACGCGGTCGGCGGGGCCCACCGTCGCGCTCAGCCACGCCGTGGGGTCGTGGTTGTCGCGCTCCAGGAGCGGGCACGGAAGCAGCGTGGCGGCCCCTACGTCGAGGGGCCTTCGCTGCCAGAGCACCTTCACGTGCTTGGGGCACTCGCGCCCCCACCACTGCGAGCGGTAGAGGGCGTCGGGGGTGTACGGGTCGTGGTTGCCGGGCAGCAGAAACACGTCGCAGTGAAAGGCCCGTAGCGCTTCGAAGGCCTGCTGCAGGGGCTCGCGCGCGAGGGCGTGGTGTTCGAACACGTCGCCCGCCACCACGACGAAGTCGGCGTCGGCGTCGCGGGCCACGTCGGCGATGCGCTTCACCGTGTCGTAGCGCGCGAGCCGCACGGCCGCGCCATGGTCACCAGGAACGTGGTTGGCCCGCAGGCCGATCTGCCAATCGGCCGTGTGCACGAAGCGTGTGCCCGTCTCCATCGCCGCTCTCCTCCGGTCGCGAATCGCGCGGAGCGTCGCGCACCGATCGGCGCAACACAACGACGAAACCGCCGTCGCAGAAGCCCCGCGCGCGCCATCGGCAGGCGCGTGCCGATGGAACGGCAGGCGCATGCCGATCAGTCGTCGGCGCCGGGGGTGCTCACGGCGTTGAGGCCCGTCTCGATGCCGAGCTCGCGGCGCAGGCGCTCGGCCTGGTGGTGCGTGCGCAGCGGCGTGAGCACCTCGTCGAGGTCGCCGTTCACGAAGCGGTCGAGCTTGTAGAGCGTGAGCTGAATGCGATGATCGCTCACGCGGTTCTGGGGAAAGTTGTAGGTGCGCACCTTCTCGGCGCGCTCGCCGGTGCCCACCATCGCGCGGCGGTCCGACGTGATCGACGCGGCCTGCTTCTTCTGCTCGATGTCGAGGAGCCGCGAGCGCAGCACCTTCATGGCGCGCGCGAGGTTCTTGATCTGCGAGCGCTCGTCCTGGCATTTGACAATCATGCCAGTGGGAAGGTGTACGATCTGCACGGCGCTGTTGGTGGTGTTCACCCCCTGACCGCCCTTACCGCCCGAGGCGGCCTTGGTGATCTGCAGCTCCTTGTCGACGTCGATGTGCACCTCGACGTCGTCGGCCTCGGGGAGCACCACCACCGTGGCCGTCGAGGTGTGCACGCGCCCCTGCGCCTCGGTGGTGGGCACGCGCTGCACGCGGTGGACGCCGCCCTCGAAGCGCAGCGTGCTGTACACCGCGTCGCCCGACACGAGCGCGATGATCTCGCGGAAGCCGCCCACCTCCGTCGAGGTCTCGCTCTGCACCTCGAGCTTCCATCTGCGCTTCTCGGCGTAGCGCGAGTACATGCGAAAGAGGTCGGCGGCGAAGAGCGTGGCCTCGTCGCCCCCCTCGGCCGCGCGGATCTCGAGCACCACGTCGCGGTCGTCGTTGGCGTCGGGCGGCAGGAGCATGAAGGTGAGCGCGCGCGACAGCTCGGCCTCCTCGCGCTCGAGGCCGGGGATCTCGTCGGCCACGAGCTCGCGGAGCTCGGGGTCGGCGAGGGCGGCGCGGTCCTCGTCGAGGTTCTTCTTCACGAGCTTGTAGCGGGCGAACGAGGTCACCAGCGCCTCGAGCTGCGCGCGCTCGCGGGTGAGCTTGCGGTAGCGCGCGTTGTCGCTCGCCACGCCGGGCTCGCACAGCAGT
>CAISKJ010001842.1 GCA_903885885.1 uncultured delta proteobacterium | reverse complement strand
GGCGCGCCGCACGCCCTCGCTGCGCCGCGTGACGGGCGCGCCGCGCGTCGCCGTCGTGGGCGCCGGGCTCGCGGGCCTCACGGCCGCGTGGCGGCTCAAGCAAGCGGGCCTCGCGCCGACCCTCTACGACGCCTCGGGGCGCGTGGGCGGCAGGGCCTTCACGCTCCGCGAGCACTTTCCGAGCAAGTGCGAGCTCGGGGGCGAGCTCGTCGACACGGGGCACCGCCACCTGCGCGAGCTCGTGGGCGAGCTTGGGCTCAACCTCGTCGACGTGGGCGCCGCGGGCGACGCCGTAGAGCGTGAGCGCTACGTGATCGGCGCGCTGCGCTACACCGAGGCGCAGGTGCTCGAGCTGTACCGCCCGCTCGTGCCCGTGATTCGCCGCGACCTGCTCGCCGTGGGCACCGCGGCGGTGAACTACCGGCACTACACGCCCGCCGCCGAGTCGCTCGACGCGCTGAGCCTGGGCGGCTGGTTCGACCGCAACGGCGTGCGCGGCACGCTGCGCGCGCTGCTCGAGGTGGCCTTTGTGAGCGAGCTCGGGCGCGAGGTCTACGACATCAGCGCGCTCACGTTTCTCTACGTGATCGGCCAGGGGCTCGACCACCTCGCCCTCTACGGCGCGAGCGACGAGCGCTTCGCGGTGCGCGAGGGATCGGGTGCCGTCGCCGATCGCCTCGCGGCGCGCCTCGGGAGCGCGGTGGTGCTCAGCCACCAGCTCGCCTCGGTGCGCGTGCGCGACGACGACGCGGTGGCCCTCGCGTTCGAAGTGGGCGCCGGCGCGCGCGACGTGGTGTGCGACCGCGTGGTGCTCGCGCTGCCCTTCAACCAGCTTCGGCGCTGCGAGCTGGGCTTCGCGATGCCTCCGGCCAAGCGCCGCGCGATTCAAGAGCTGGCGTACGGCACCAACGCCAAGGTGATGATCTCGACCACCGCGCGCCCCTGGCGCGTTGGCCTCGCGACGGGCACGTCGTTCAACGACGGGGGGGTCTACCACGAGAGCTGGGAGTCGACGCGCGGCCTCGACGGCGACGTGGCCATCATGACCGCGTACACCGGCGGCCGCCTCGGCGTGAGCGTGGGCGAGAGCAACCCCGAGGCGCAGGGGCGTCGCTTCGCAGAGGCCCTCGACGCGGTGTTTCCGGGCACGGCGGGGGCCTTCACGGGGCGCGCGGCGCGCATGCCCTGGCCCAGCGCGCGACACTTCGAGGGCAGCTATTCGTGCTACGCGCCGGGCGATCGCGTGAGCTTCGGCGGCGCGGAGGCCGCCCCGGTGGGCGGTGTGTTCTTCGCGGGCGAGCACACCAGCGCCGAGTGGCAGGGCTACATGAACGGCGCCGTGGAGTCGGGCGAGCGCGCCGCGCGCGAGGTGTTGGCCTCGCTGCGCATGACCGCGACGGCCCCGTAACAAACAAACACTACCGCTGGGCCGACGTGGGGCGGCGGCCGAGGGCCGTGGTGACGCGAGCGAGGCCTGCTTCGTCGGCCGCGGCGTGAACCGACTCGAGGACGCGCCCCGAGGCGTCGACGACGAAGACCCAGGGGGTTTCGCTCTCCGGGAGCCCGAGCGACTCAGCGAGAGAGCCGTTGCGGGAGAGCCACACCTCGCCCCACCGGTGACGCGGCGTGGCCTCGCGCGCTTGAGAAATCACCGTCGACGTGGGAATGAGCGGGAACAGGCTCAGCGCGACGACGCTGAGGACTCGCGCCGTGGGGGCTGCCGTCGAG
>CAISKJ010001841.1 GCA_903885885.1 uncultured delta proteobacterium | reverse complement strand
TTCTCGATGCCCTTCTCGATGCCCTGCGCCACACCGGCGGCGTGGCCCCGCGTGTAGATCGTGTTTCGCATGATGACCTCGCTCGGAAACATTGCCTCAACGCGCTCTGCCAGTCCACGGCGGCGCCCGTCGACCTGTGCGAAGACGGTCATCGCGGCGGCCAGCTCCGCGAGTTGCGCCTCGTCGCGCACGCGCTCGCGGAGCTCGTCGACCACGCGCCGCACGCTGCGCTCGTCGGCGTCGACGGCGAGGGGCGCGAAGGCGAGCCACAGCTCCGATCCCCTCGCGCGCAGCGCCTCGATGCGCTGCTGATACACGGCGTCGAGGCGCACGCGAAGCCCCGCGAACTCCGCGTCGAGGGGGCTCGTGCGCAGCTCGCACAGCGAGGGCCACGGTCGCTCGCGCCCCGACAAGAGCACCACCGCGCTGCGAATCGGCGGGGCCGCGTCGCCCAGCTCGGCGTGAAGCGCCATGGCGAGCATCGCGTGATACTCGAACATGCGCAGCGGGAGCTTGCGCGACCAGCGCCACGCCCACTCCACGTGCTGCACCTCGGGGCGCCCGTTCACCTCGACGCGCAGCGCGCGATCGAGGCGCCGCGCGCGACGTGTGAACTGCGTCTCGATCCACTGGGCGTCGCGCACGTTGGCGGCAGGGTCGGTGAGGGCGCGCGCCATCGCGTCGGGGAAGTGTCGCGAGACCACCCGCAAGGCCTCGTCCGCTTCGCTCATGGGCGGAGGTGAATCAGAGCGCGTGCCATGCAGTGAAACAGCGCGCGGGGAAGCGCTCGCGGGGAGCTTCGGGGTGGCGGAAAGGGGTGGCGGAGGGGTGGCGAGGGGGTGGCGGGCCGCCACCCGCGCTGATGCTCAGGGCGCGAAGAGGTCGACGCCGTCGGCGAGCTGGTTGGGCACGATGGGGCGGTCGAGCCAGTGTGTGCCCGCGTCGAGAATGGCCGTGAGAAAGCTCGCGCGCACGAACTTGTAGCGCCCGATCACCCGGCCCCGGTCTTCGACCTTGAGGTAGAGCCCTTCCATCTCGTGGGCCATGTCGGTCTCGGCGCGCACCTTCGCGGGGTCGAGGCCCTCGGCGCGGGCCACCTCCGTGAGCCGGTCGCGCCACCCGTCGCTCTTGAAGGCCGACGGACCGAGGAGCGATCGCAGGTGCTCGACGGACACCGCGGGCCCCTCGTAGAGCACGCGCGCCGACACGATGGGGAGCCCCGCGAGGAGCTGCCGACGGAGGGGCGTGGAGAGAAACGTGTGGGTCTCGGTGTCGAGCACGTCGAACTCCAGCAGGTAGTGCGGGAGGCGATCGTAGAAGACCGTGTGGCGCGCGTAGAGCCACTCGCCGTAGAGCGCGTAGCGGGTGCCGAGCGCTTCACGGAGGGCGTCTTGATGGGCGCTCGCCCAGGTCTTGAAGAGCGCGAAGTGCCGCTCGCGCGGGCCGCCGGTGAGGTAGTGGCCGCGGCTCTGGAGGAGGCATCGGCCGTCGGGGGCGAAGCGCAGCCCCGCGTTGGCGCCGTCGACCTTCTCTTCGACGACGAGGTGCGCGCCGCGGAGGGAGGCGAAGGCAACCTGCGCGAGGTCTTCGTCGCCGGGCTGGAGCTTCGAGCCCTGAATGTGCTGCGTGCGCGGGTATTTGCGAATGTCGGGGTTCACGAGGCCGACGAGGGTGACACGGTGTCAGCCCTTGTCGATCTCGCGGGCGATCTTCTCGAGGGTGTCGCGGGCGCGGCCCTCGATCATGGTGTTGAGGAGCCGCAGGGCGCCCGGGTCGCG
>CAISKJ010001840.1 GCA_903885885.1 uncultured delta proteobacterium | reverse complement strand
TCGGCTGGCGCTACGTGGTGCCCTCGACGGCGACGCGCGCGCAGCGCGACGTGGCGCGCCTCGGGCTCCTGTGGTTCATGCTCGCGTTCGCGCTCTTCAGCGCGATGACCACGAAGTTTCACCACTACATCTTTCCCGCCGTGCCGGGCGCGGCGGTCATGGTCGGGCTGCTCCTCGACCGGCTCATGGGCACCGCCGCGGCGCGCGAGGGGGAGCGCCTCTTCGACTCGCTGCGCCCTCAGTTCGCGCAGGTCGGCGCCGTGGTGCTGGCAGTGCTCGGCGGGGCGCGCCTCGTGGGCAGCGCGAGCGGCCACGTCGCGCGCGACGGCGCGCGGCACCCGTCGGCTGCGATGGGCGTCACGCTGCTCGTGGTGGCCGCCTGCGCGTGGTTCTACGGCTGGTGGCTGCACCGCGAGCGCGAGGCCTCGGCCGTGGTCGCGGAGCCCGACGAGTCGCCCGAAGGGGCCGTGGTCTCGACCGGCGTCGGGGCGCTCGCGATCGGCGCCGCCGCGCTCGTGGCGTTCGTCGCGCGCGACTTCGTGGTGGGGCGCGGGTCGCCGCCGGGCTCGGAGCGGCTCATTCACCTGTTCGTGTACAACTACGACCGCGCGTGGCCTACGCAGACGCTCGACTTCCGCGGCCCGCTGCTCGGCTTCGCGATCGTGTCGGTCGCGAGCTTGCTGCTGCTCAGCGTGGCGAAGGCGCGGGCCTACGCGGCGCGCGGCGTTGTCGTTGTGGCGACGCTCTTCGCGGCCTGGGGCCTCGACGTCTACATGATCGACGTCACCCCGCACTGGACGCAGCGGCCGCTCTTCGAGCGCTACTACGCGATGCGAGGCCGCAGCACGCGCGACCCGCGCTTCGCCTTCGACCCCATTGTGGGCCACCAGATGAACTGGAAGGGTGAGAACTTCTACACGGGCAACCACGTGGTGGCCGAGGAGTGCGGGCTCAAGTACTGCACCGGCTCGACCGCGGAGTTTCTGCGCCTCTACGGCTCGGGGCGCGTGTTCTTCGTGACCGAGCACTCGCGCGTGAGCGCGCTCCTCGGCGTGATTCGCACGGCCGGCGGCGATGGGCACACGGTGACCACCGAGCGCGACAACAACAAGTTCGTGCTCGTCGACGCGACGCTCGGCGCGCGGGCGCAGGGCTCGCCGCAGGCCCCGACGCCGGCGCGGTAGGCGCCTCTCATGGTCGACGACGACACGCTGCGCGCCGCCGTGCGCCACAGCCTCGCGGCGGCGCCGGGAATGGGCGCCGAGGCCCCCGAGCGTATCGACCAGCTCGTCGACGAGTTTCTTCCCTTCGCGGGCTCCGTCGCACGCTCCGAACGGGCCACGCCTGAGGCGCGCTCCCTCGCCTGGCTGTTCGCCTACCGCCTCGGCGACCAGGGGGTGGCCGCGTTGGCGGTCATCGCGCCCCTCGCCGCGTGGCGCGACGCGGTCGGCACCGAGGCCGCGCGCGGCGTCGCCGACGAGGTGCTCCCGCTCCTGCTCGACGCCTACGCGCGGGCCCGCGAAGACCGCGCACGCCTCGAGCTGCAGCGCGTGCTCGGCGAGACCGCGCT
>CAISKJ010001839.1 GCA_903885885.1 uncultured delta proteobacterium | reverse complement strand
GCCCGCGCCGTCGCGGCCTCGACGGGCGTCGTGGCGCGGCAGAACTCGAACTCGTCGAGCTCGGCCTGCAGCGTCGGAAACATGAAACGAAACCCGTGAAACCGCCCGTCGGTGAAGGCCGTGGTGCTCGAGATGCCCGCCGTGTGCTCGGAGAGAAAGGGGCTGTAGAGCGACGTGGTGGCGCGGCGGCGGCCCGTCATGCCGAGAAAGGTGCCGTCGGCAAGCTGCGTGGCCTGGCCCCACATGTCGGGGCCCTGCATGCGCCCGAGAAAGACGGGCAGCTCCATCATGCCGTCGGGGGTCGCGCGCACGTACATGTGACGGTCCATGCGCTCGAGGTTCCATGTGTGAAACACGAGGCTCCCGTCGCGCAGAAAGGTGGGCGAATCGACGCCGCCGCCCTCGTTGCGATACACGGTGCGCAGGTCGGTGCCGTCGAGGCGCGCGCTCACGAGGTGCGCGAGGTGAAAGGTGCCGTGGTAGGTCTGCACCTGGTCGGCGCCCGTGCGCGGGTCCGGTGCTTCGCTGGTGAAGTACACGCGCGTGCCGTCGGGCGAGAACGCGGGCTCGTAGTCGTTGCGCGTGCGCACCATGAAGTGGTCGTCGTACACGCTGGGCGCGCCCGCGTCGGGGCGCACGCCGAAGGGGTCGATGCGCGCGTGCGTGAAGCCCCGCTTGCGCTGCGCGAGCGGGAGGAGGAAGCGCGCGTTGCGGGCGCGCCCGTCGGGGCCCACCTCGGCGACGCAGATGTTCCACGCGCGATCGATCCAGCGCTCGCCGGCGACGGGCACGCGGCACTCGAACGCGAGCCGCGCGCCGTCGTAGGACACGGCGAGCTTGCCCCAGTCGCAGTCGTCGCCCGCGGGGCAGAAGTCGCCGAGAAAATCCACGGGCTCGCCCCGCGGAGCGAGCGTCGCCGGGTCGACCGCGCGCACGAGGATGCGCGCGCCGCGCCGCTCGCCGCGGTCGCTGCGAATGGGCGCGCGCTCGATCATCGAGAAGATCGTGGGCTGCTCGACGTAGGCGATCCACGCCGAGGGCGCGCGCTGACCGCACGCGGAGCACCGCTCGGCGCGCTCGGCCTCGATCCACGCGGTGATCTCGGTCACGAGGGGGTCGGAGCGATCGCCGACGCGCACGTCGGCACCGTGGGGCATCGAGGCCGGGTCGCTCAGCGGGAGAATCTTGTCGAGGAGGCGGCTCCGCTCGGGGTTGTCGAGCGAGATCTGGTCGACGAAGGTCTCGCGGTTGCGCGCCGAGTCTTCGGGCGTAAACACCGCGCCGTGGCGCGTGAGGGTGGCGAGGTTGAAGCGCGTGCCGACGTGACAGGTCCCGCAGCGCTCGGCGATCAGCGGCTCGACGCGCGTGCGCCACCGCTCGGCCGCAGCCGAGGGCGTCGGCGCTACGTCCGCGGCGACGTCGGCCGAGGCGTCCGCGGCGACGTCGGCCGACGCATCGACGATCGTCTCATCGGCTACATCGACGGTCGTCTCATCGACCACATCGACGCTTGTGCCGTCGAGGGCGTCGCCTGCGACGTCGTCGGGTTTGTCCGCGGTGACGTCGGCGGCCCCATCGGCGGCGCCGTCGGGCGCGCTGGCATCGGCGGCCGAGTCGACCGCACCGTCGGTTGCCGAGGCGTCGGGCGCTTGCACGAGCGACACGCCCTCGCAGGCAACGACGAGCAAGGCAACGAGCAGAGCGAGCAGCGGTCGGCGCATCGTGGCGCGAGGATGCACGCACGCCGCACCGCGACGCAACGCGCTCCTGCGCGACGTTCATCGCCGCGTGTCGGGACCGAGATAGCGGTACAGCGCCAGCTCGACGGGGCGGCCCGCGGGGAGCAGGTGCAGCGTCCCCCACACGCGGGCGCGCGCGTCGGTCGGGTGCCCCACGTTCATCGAGTCGTACACGCGCCCGGTGATGGTCTCGCGCGCGACGAGCTCCATGCGCCCCGACGTGCGCAGCGCCTCGCACACAGGCGCCTCGCGCGCCCCCTCGGGCCGCTGCGCCACGCAGCTGAGCCCCACGTAGACCATCGCGCACGAGGGCGGCCGCGCGAGCACGGCGCGCGCCTCGTCGGAGAGCACCTCGACGGTGCCCCCGTCGCGCGGCGAGGCGTCGGCGGTGACCACGCGCCACACGCTGCCGATCGTGCCGCGCGAGAGTCGCGAGGCGAAGCGCAGCCACCGCGAGTCGAAGTGGTGCTCGGGGTGCGCCGCGTCGGGCACGCCGCGAAACTCGAGCACCGTGCACCCGCGCGGAACCCGCGGCGAAACCCTTCGCAGAAAGGCGAATTCGCGCATCTCGTAGTAGCCCACGTCGCGCTCGAAGCCGCGGTAGAGCCACGGCGCCGCGAGCGTCGCGACGGCCAGCGCGACCGACGCCGCGCGCGAGCGGGCGAGCAGCCACGGCGTCGACGCCGCGGCGAGCAGCACGAAGGGGGTCACGAGGTGCAGGTGGTAGCGCGCCTGCATCGCGACCTCGTGCGGCCGCACGTACGAGTGCACGACGAAGAAGAGGGCCAGCCAAGCGCAGAGAAACATCGCGCGCCGTCGGTCGCCGCCGCGCCACAGGGCGACGACGCCGAGCGCCGCGAGCGGGGCCATCCACGGTGGCGTCACGGCGGGGTTGATGAGCGTGTTGAACCGCCCGCTCACGAGCGTCGCGCCCGCCGAGATGAGGGTGCGCGCCTGCAGGCCGTCGACCACGTTGTCGCGATAGCGAATGAGCAGGTGCTGCGAGACGGCCAGCGCGGCGGGCGCGACCACGAGCGCGGCCACCCACGCGACGCGACGGCGCGGCACCTCGGCGCCCCAGGCGGCCACCGCGAGCGCGGCCACGTCGAGGGGAAAGAACACCACGTTCTCGGGGCGCGTGAGGTACGTGCCGAGGCACAGGAGCGGGAGCGCGATCTGGCACACCGAGCGCCACGCGCGCGAGCCGTCCGTGAGCGAGCCGTAGAGCGCCACGAAGGTGAGCGACGACGCGATGAGCGACTGGAGAAACTCGACGTCGCTGCGCGAGAAGCGCAGGTGCATCGGCAGGGTGGCGAGCATCGCGGCGGCGGCGAGCGCGGCGCGCCAGTCGCGGAGCACCGCGCGGGCGTGGGCGAAGAGCGCCGCGGGCGTGAGCGCCGCCATGCACAGATCCACGGCGAAGATCACGTCGACGAGCGACGGCGCGTAGCCGCGACGGGCCGAGAGCCACGCGAGCACGGGCCCCTCGTAGATGGCGCCCGCGAGGGGCACCACGCGGGTGTAGGGCCAGGCGTTCATCGGGGCCTCGCGCGCGAGGGCGAGGCGCAGCGCCAGCCCGAAGAGCGTGACGCCCACGACCGCGCCGCCCACCCACCGAGAT
>CAISKJ010001838.1 GCA_903885885.1 uncultured delta proteobacterium | reverse complement strand
CTCAGATTCCTCGGTGGCGATAGCGGAAGGGTCATACCCGATCCCATCCCGAACTCGGTCGTCAAGCCTTCCAACGTCGATGGTACTGCAAAGGTGACTTTGTGGGAGAGTAGAACGCTGCCGGGGTCCTATTAGAAAACCCCTCATTGGTCATAAGCCAATGAGGGGCTTTCGCTTTTCGAAGGTCTCGATTGCGTCGATGCGCGACCTCACCCCAGCCGCTCTCCCGTGCGGATCGCGCGAGATGGCGGGGCGCGGTCGCCGACATGCCATTCGAACGCCAAGGAACGGTGCGACCACGCGCTGGCGTCGACTGCGTTGGGACTGTGTGCTGGGGCAGTGAGAAGAGGCGGGAGGAAGCGGGCGGGAACCTTCAGCCGCCCGCGCAGTTCGTGAAGACGAACTCGCCAAACTCGGGCGTCGGAGGAACCGCGGTGCTCACACCCGCGCGGATGATGCGGGTGGTCGGCGGCGTCTGGTCATCCATCACGGCGGGACACGAAATGCGCCCCACGTAGCCGCCCGAGGCGATGCGGTCGATGAACACGTGGCACTGGCCCGTCGGTCCGACGGAAGCCATGGCGACGTTCCAGCCCAGGCCCTTCACCGACACATAGCCGTTCATGTTCGGCGCGGTGCGAAGCTCCTGTCCGACGCCCGGAACAAAACCCGTGGCGAGGAGGCCCTCCTGCGAGTCGTCGAAGGTGCCGCCCATGGAGACGGCGCCGATGCGAAAGAACACGTTGTAGCCGCCCGCGGTCTGCGCGAGCTGGCAGTCGACGTCGACCGTCGGCGAGCCGAGGGAGCCGCGCACGCTGTGGGTGCGCGGGAGACAGTTTGCTCCCGGCGGACACGAGTCGGCCCACGAGGCCTGGCCCGTGAGGGGGGCAGGGTCGTCGCCGCAACCCGCGGCGATCAACGCAATCACTCCGAAGCAACGCACCGAACCGCGCATGGACATCACCCTTTTGTGAAAAGAATCTACCGTGAGGCGTCGAAGGCCTGAGCGAGGTCGGCGATGAGGTCGTCGACCGACTCGATGCCCACCGAGATACGAATGAGGCCGTCGTCGATGCCCAGCGCCGCACGCGTCTCCGCAGGCACCGAAGCGTGCGTCATGACCGCGGGCAGCTCGATGAGCGACTCGACCCCGCCGAGGCTCTCGGCGCACGTGAACACCGCGAGCTTCGACAGGAAGCGCTGCGAGCGCTCGGCCACCGTGCCCGTCGCGCCCCCGCGGAGCACGAAGGAGATCATGCCGCCCGGGAGGGCCATCTGCTTCTTTGCGATCGCGTACTGCGGGTGGTCCGTGAGGCCGGGGTAGTACACCCGCGCCACATCGCGGTGGTCGCGCAGCCAGGTGGCGATCTTCGCGGCGTTCTGCGCGTGGCGCTCGACGCGAACGTGCAGCGTCTTGAGGCCGCGCAGCACGAGATAGCAGTCGAAGGGCGAGGGCACCGCGCCGATCGCGTTCTGCAGAAAGCGCAGGCGCTCGGCGAAGGCCGCGTCGCGCGTCATCACGAAGCCGCCGACCACGTCGGAGTGCCCGTTGAGGTACTTGGTGCTCGAGTGGACCACCGCCGTGGCGCCGAGCGCGAGGGGCCTCTGGATCACCGGCGTGGCGAAGGTGTTGTCGACCACCGAGACGGCGCCGTGCTTCGTCGCGAGGGCGCACACCGCCTCGATGTCGGCGACCTTGAGCATCGGGTTGCTCGGCGTCTCGAGCCACACGAGCTTCGTCTCGGGGCGAAGCGCGGCCGCGGTGCGCGCGAGGTCGCTCATGTCGACGAAGGTGGCGGTGATGCCCATGGGCTTCATCACCTTGTCGAGAATGCGAAAGGTGCCGCCGTACACGTCGTCGCTGCACAGCACGTGGTCGCCGGGGCGAAGCGTGTGGAGAACGGTCGTGGTGGCGGCGCAGCCCGACGCGAAGGCGAGCCCGTGCGCGGCGCCCTCGAGCGCGGCGCCGCAGGCCTCGAGCGTGTTGCGCGTGGGGTTGCCGCTGCGGCTGTAGTCGTAGCCCTTGTGATGGCCCGGCCCCGCTTGCGCGAAGGTGCTCGAGAGCACGATGGGCGTCATCACCGCGCCCGACACGGGGTCGGGGTGCTGGCCCGCGTGGATCACAAGCGTCTCGAGCTTCACCGACCGGCGTTATCTCCGAACGCCCGGCGAAAGACAAGACCGCTGGAGAAACCCCTTACGTGTCGCGCAGGAGGGCCATCACGGCCTCGGCGACGCCGCCGCCCGTGACGTGCGTGGCCACGAGGCGGTCGGTGGCGTGCTCGGCCACGTGGTCGGGGCTCTGCCCCATGACGAAGGAGCGACCCGCCCAGCGAAACATGGGGATGTCGTTGACCCAGTCGCCCACCACGGCCACCTCGTGCGCCTCGAAGCCGAGCCCGCTCGCCACCTCGGCGAGGCCCGTGGCCTTGTCGTGGCGGGCGCTGCGCACGAGCAGCGTCCACGTGGCGCGCTGCGCGTCGATGGGGAAGCGCACCGCGAGGAGGTGGCCGCCGTGCTCGGACTCGACCTGCGCGTGCGCGAGCTTCACCGCGTCGTGCGAGCCCAGCGCGACCGCCATGGTGACGCCGTCGCGGCGATCCCACGCGTGCGAGTCGGGGAGGCGCGTGTGGAGCGTGACCGACGGCGACCAGGTGCCGATGTACCCGACGTGGTCGCGGCCGTGCTCCTCTCCGTGGATCTCGTCGTGGAGGAACCAGAACGACGCGAGGCCGTGCGCCCCCGCGGTGTGCGTGAACGACTCGATGTGGCGCGCCTCCATCGAGCGGCTCGCGAGGGCCGCGCCCGTCGCGGGGTCGACGATGACCGCGCCCTCGGCGCACACCATGGGCGTCGTGATGGAGAGCGCCGCCGCCGCGGGCATGGCCCCGAGCGCGATGCGCCCCGTGGCGATGGTGACCGCGATGCCGTGGTCTCGCGCGCGCGAGACCGCGTCGAGGTCCCACTGCGAGATGGTGCCGTCGGCGCGGTAGACGGTGCCGTCGAGGTCGAGCGCGAGGAGGCGCGGGCGCGGCGGCACTAGAACGCCCCTGCCACGCCCAGCGTGGCCGCGCCGGGCGCGAAGGCCGCGTGCACGAAGAGGCTCTGCCGCTCGGGCGCCTCGCGCGCGAAATAGAGCACCGTGGCGAGCACGCCG
>CAISKJ010001837.1 GCA_903885885.1 uncultured delta proteobacterium | reverse complement strand
CCACCCGTGGGCCTCGCGCGGGTCGACGGTGCCCTTCGCGATGCGCGCGCGCAGCGCTCCGCCCGCGCAGTGCTCCATCACCAGGGCGCCGGTGTCTTCGAAGAGGTCGTGCACGCGCACGACGCAGGGCGAGGACACGGCGGCGGCGACCTGGGCCTCGCCGCGGAGGCGCGCGTTGCGGTCGGCGCGGGCCTGCGGGTGGTAGAGCTTGAGCGCCACCTCGCGGCCCGCGCGCTTGTCGCGCGCGAGGTACACGGCCCCTGCCCCGCCGCGCCCGAGCTCGCGCAGGAGTTCGAAGCGCCCCATGGCCTGCGACGCATCGGGCGCGAGGAGCGTGGCGCCCGCCTCGCCGGCGCGCACGGGCTTCTTGAGCCGCGCGTGGCGCTCGCGCGCGCCGGGGTACTCGAGGTCGATCGCGAGGGCCGACTCGTACCAGCCGAGGCCGCCGCCCGCGTCGCCCGACTGCGCGGCGAGGTCGCCGAGGCGCATCATCGCGGGGGGCGCGTCGCGCAGGGGCCCCGCGGCCACCGCGCGGAGAATGGTGTCGGCGGTGTCGCCCTCGCCGCGGGTGAGAAAAAAATCGGCGAGGTCGACGCGCGCGGTGGCCGAGAGGTCGTCGAGGGCGGCGTGCTCGCGCAGCCAGCGGAGCAGCGAGAGCGACGCCGTGCGCGTCACGCGGGCGCCGTCGAGGGCCACCCGAACGCGGCGAACTGCCTCGGGGACGGGCAGCCCGGCGATGTCGGCGATGGGGTCGGGCTCGGCCCGCGGCGGCGACGAGGGCCGCGCCGCGGGGGGCTTCGCGGGGTCTATGCGCTCGTCCGGCGTGGGGTACGGGTCGGGCGAAAACAGCTTGCGGAAGAGGTCGCGCAGTCCCATCGGCGAGCCGCACTCTGCACCCGAACGCCCCCGCGCCTCAACCGTGCTCTGCGCGCCACGGGCCTCGACGCCGCGGCGGGTGTGCACAGGGATGGCGGCGCGAAATGGTTGAATTTTATGCCTGAACACGGCCACAGTCGGCACGTTCGCGAGCAGACCGTGGCGCGGGTGGAGAGCCCTCGCACCGTCCTCGCGGCGCAGCAATCAGGAGGCTGTGCCCATGATGAAGAAACCGAGTGCTTATCTCTGGGTCGCTGCCATCGCAGCGATGGGGCTCGCCACACCGGGCTGTGGCGACGACCCTGTGGTGGGAGCCGCGGACGTCCCCGGCGACCGCGCGGACGCGACGCCCACGGACGCGACGCCCACCGACACGGCGGGTGACACCGTTCAACCCACCGACGGCCCCGACCTCGACGTGCCGCAGATGGACGCGCCCGACCTCGACGCGCCCAAGCCCGACGTGGTCGCGCCCGACGCGACGGACCCCGACGTGACGGCCCCCGACGCGACGCCGGGCGACGCGCCCAGCTGTCCGACGGGCCAGGTCGCCTGTGGCGGCCTCTGCGTCGACCTCCTCGGCGACACGGCCAACTGTGGCGCCTGTGGCACCGCGTGCCCCGCGGGCCTCGTGTGCTCGTCGGGCGCGTGCTCCGCCTCGTGCGCCACGGGCCTCACGATGTGCGGCACCGCCTGCGTCGACACGCGCGCGAGCGACGCCAACTGCGGCGCCGGCGGCACGGCCTGTCCGGCGAGCCAGTCGTGCTCGGCCGGCGTGTGCGTGTGCCCCGCGGGCCAGGCGCTCTGCGGCGGCGCGTGCGTTGACACCACGAGCAGCACCGCCAACTGCGGCGCCTGCGGCACCACCTGCGTCGCCGGCCAGGTCTGCTCTTCGGGCGCCTGCACGGCCTCGTGCGGCGCGGGCCTCACCTCGTGCCGCGGCGCCTGCGTCGACACGCAGTCGAACGGCTCCAACTGCGGCACCTGCGGCACCGCCTGCGCCGGCGGCAGCACCTGCGTCGCGGGCACCTGCGCCTGCCCCTCGGGCCAGACGCTCTGCGGCGGCGTGTGCGGCGACACGCGCCCCAGCGGCGCCAACTGCGGCGCCTG
>CAISKJ010001836.1 GCA_903885885.1 uncultured delta proteobacterium | reverse complement strand
CACAGCGCGCGGTCAGCGGCACTCGCCCCCGGGAGACCACGCCGACCGGTCGCCAGGAACTCGGGATCGAGGCTGGCGAAGTTGTTCGCCTTCATGTTCACCGACCCGGAAGTGCGCCCCATGTGCCGCGAGAGTTCGATGATTCGCGGGTTGCGGTCGTGGAGTCGCCCGAAGGGTTCCGTCTTGTACAGGTGCAATGCCACCAACAACTCCGACCTCGACCATTGCGCCACGCAGACCCCTCGCCTCGAACTCCGGACACCAGGATACGTGCTTTCGAACTGCGCCCGCATTTCTTCCTGGGGGACTCGGGCGCCTCGGCGAAACGGCCCCTCACCCTGGCCCTCTCCCCGCACGCGGGGCGAGGGAATCGCTTAGGTTCACGGGTTCGTGCGTGCCCTCAAAGCGTTGGTGAAGGTGTTGCTCGGCCTCTCTCTCGGACTCCTGCTCGCCAAAGGGGCGTTCTGGCTCCGCGACCGCGGCGCCTTCCCCCACCTGAACCTCTACCTCCCCGACGAGCGGCTCGGCGTGCGCCTCTGGCCCCACACCGAGATGAAGCTCCGCGTCGCCGACAACGCCTTCACCTCGGTGCGCATCAACAAGGAAGGCTTCCGCGGCGCCGACTGGCCCGAACCCTCCCCGGGCGAAGTCCTCGTCGTCGGTGACAGCCAGGTCTTCGGCCTCGGCGTCGAAGAAGGCGAGACCTTCTCCGCCCAGCTCACCGAGAAGCTCAAGCGCCCCGTGCTCAACGCCGGCGTGCCGACGTACGGCCCCCGCGAATACACCGCCGTCGTCGAGTCACTGATCCAACAACGCAAGATCGGCACCGTCGTCTACGTGCTCAACCTCTCGAATGATCTCTTCGAGGTCGACCGCCCGAACGTCCAACGCCACACCGTCTGGGACGGCTGGGCCGTGCGCGCCGAGACCGCCCCGGCACCGGGCGAGACCCGCGACTTCCCCTTCCGCCGCGAGCTCATGAGCCAGTCCCACCTCGTCTTCGCGGTGCGGCAGCTGATCAGCTCCACCGCCAAGCCAGTCACCGAGGGCTTCTCCACCGAGGGCACCTGGAAGGACGTGGTGCAGGCCAGCGCCGGCGTCACCCCGCCGCCCCCCGAAGACGCAGCCGCGCGCACCCTGCTCACCGCGCGCTCTGCCCTCGACACGCAGCTCGGCGACGTGGCCCGCGCGCTCGAGAGCCACTTCCAGGACAAGGTGAACGACGACGCCGCCTTCGCCGCCGCGGTGAAGCCCCTCGTGCCCCGCGGTGGTGACGCCCGCGACATCGTGCAGGTCACCTACGCCGAGGGCGCGCGCCCCGTCGATCGCACCGCCTACCACCTCTTCATGGCTGCCCTCGGCGAGGGTCGCAACGAGGTCTTCCTCGAGGAGCTCGCGAAGAAGCGAAAGGACCCCGCGCTCACCAAGCTGCTCGAGGAGCGTCGCGCGCTGCGCGGCAAGCTCGACGCGCTCAAGCCCCCGGGCGAGGCCGCCCACGCGCTCCCCATCGACGTGGTGCTCGCGAAGACCAAGGCTGCGTGTGACGCGGTGGGAGCGCGGTTGCTCGTCGTCGCCCTTCCCCTCGACGTCATGGTCTCCGCGGACGAGTGGCAGAAGTACGGCGTCGCGCCCCTCGACATGACGCCCACCCGGGTGCTCGTCGAGGACGTCGTCGCCCGTGCCGAGCGACTGGGCGCGGTGGGCCTCGACCCCACGTCCGCGCTCCTCGCCGCCGAGCCGGGCGCGTTCCTCCACGCCGACCTCCACCTCACCGCGAAGGGTCACGCGGCCCTCGCCGGCAGCATCGTCGAGGCCTTGAACCGCCCCGTGAAGCCGCGCAGCACCCTCGAGCTCCCCGCGGACCGCAGCTGGCCCCCCACCGACGATGAGTGGCGCCGCCAGGACGAGTGCACCGTCAAGGGCAGCACCGCCGCCGGCTGCGAGACCAAGCTGGTGCGCGAGTGGCTGCGCGTGCGCTGCCTGCCCAAGCCCGCTCCGGGTGACGACTACGGCGACGTGAAGCCCGAGGTCATCGAGCTGATCCGCGGTGGCCACGGGGACTGGCGCGCGTGGGCCGACGAGGCCGCGACGTTGATCATCCCCGTCGTCCCCGGCGATTCGGCGCGGGTGCGTTTCGCGTGGAACCAGGTCGACCGCGAGCTGACCCTCGAGTTCCCCCGCGACGGGAAGCTCGAGATGGCCTTCTCTTCCCCCCGCAAGCGCGTGAAGCGGCCCGTCGAGGAGCAGCTCTCCTACCGCGCGCCCCTCGTGGGTGACCCGCTCGCGCCTCCTTCCTGTCCCGCGGGCCAGCGCGCTGCCGGCTCGCTCTTGCGCTGCGCTCCTTCCTGCGTCGACGACGCGGGGTGCCACGTCGGACACTGCGAAGCCTGGCCCGGTGGTGGCTTCTGCGCGGTGCCGTGATGGAGGCGCCGACCCCGTCGCCGTGGGTGCGGCTCACGCGCCCGCTGAGGTGGCGCAGCGCGAAGGGCACCGCCCGCATGCTCCTGGCCTTCGCCCGCGCCGAGCGCTCGAGCTTCTACGACATGATGGAGGCCGCCAACGCCAGCGCCGACCTCGCGCGCAAGGCCCAGTACGTCGCCCACGCCGTCGACGAGGCCCGCCACGCGAAGATGTTCACCCTGCGCGCCCTCGAGCTCGACCCCTCGCGCGCCACGGATCCATCGTTGTTCCACGCCGACTTCGAGCACCTCTTC
The DNA here is from genome assembly GCA_903885885.1 of uncultured delta proteobacterium. Lineage (GTDB taxonomy): Bacteria > Myxococcota_A > Polyangia > Polyangiales > CAISKJ01. The sequence goes on along the minus strand of CAISKJ010001836.1, from coordinate 775 downwards.
ACCGTCCTCGGCGAGGCGAAGTTCATCGCCTTCGTGCACGTGGGCGAACGGCGCGCGCGCGGCCAGATGCAGCTGTTCCGCGAGGAACTGGCGCAGCTGGAAGGCACCCCGCGGGCCGACACGAAGACGAAGGCGCTGCTCGACGCCGTGATGCGCGATGAGGAACAGCACGAGACGTACTCGCTGGCGCTCTCCCAGGAACTCGGCGGTTCGCTCGGGAGCGCTCGCCTGTGGGAGCTCAAGCGCGGGTGGCTGCGCGCCGGCGCCACCTTGAGCGGCCTCGTGTACACCGCGCTGATGTCGGTGCTGTACGTGGCGCTCTTCCCCCTCGCGCTGATCGAGAAGGCCCGCCGCCCGTGAGCGCCATCCTCGGCATCAGCGCGAACTCCCACGACGCCGCCGCGGCCCTCGTCATCGACGGCCAGCTGATCGCCGCCATGCAGGAGGAGCGCTTCACCCGCATCAAGAACGACGCCCACCTGCCGCTCGGCGCCGCCCGCGCGTGCCTCGCGATGGCCAAGCTCGACCCCCGCGCCCTCGACGAGGTCGTGTTCTACGAGAACCCCTACGCGAAGCTCGAGCGGGTGCTGCTCTCCATGCTCCGCACGTTCCCGAAGTCGCTGCGCCAGTTCCCCCGCGCGCTCGCCTCGCAGCTGGGGAACAAGCTGTGGGTGCTCGATGCGCTCAGCGCCAAGCTCGGGGTCGACCGGGCCCGCGTCACCTTTCGCGACCACCACGCCTCGCACGCCGCCAGCGCGTACTTCGCCAGCCCCTT
>CAISKJ010001835.1 GCA_903885885.1 uncultured delta proteobacterium | reverse complement strand
TGCCTTCGGCGCCGACCCGCTCGTAACGCTGATGCGCGGCACCGGAAACGGCGCGAGCAACGACAACTGGATCGTGGCGGACGTCATCTTCTACTCGACGGGCGAGGGCACCTGCGGAGCCATCGAGGGCGGGGTCTTCTATCAGGTCGTCGACGACGCGATCGTGGGTCATCGGGTGATCGACGGGCGTCAGCGCGTGCGCTTTCCGTTGCCCGTCGCGCTCACGGCCGACATGGCCGCGCTCATGGACGGGGTGCTGTACCTCAGCGCGCGGGGCCGCCTCGCGGGCGTCGATCTCATCGGCGGACATGTCTCGGTGTCGGTCGAGACGGGCGCGACGTCGTGCGAATCCGCCGTGGTGTGGGGCGGTCGCGGCGTGGTGGCGACGCGCGACCCGGGGCTCGTGGTGGGCTTCGAATGATTCGCTTCGCGGGCGCGGGCGGCCCGTGCACAATCGCGCGCGATGGAAAGCCAACGACTCCGTCGCGGCGCGACGAGCCTGGGTCACGGCGCCGCGCGCTTCGTGCTGTGGGCGCCTTCGTTTCGTGACATCGAGATCGAGCGCGTGCGCGTGCTCGGCGAGAACGTGAACCGCGGCCAGCCCCTCGCGATGACGCTCGCCGACGACGGCGCGCACTGGGTGGCCGAGGGGAGCATCGACGCCCCGGCGGCCTACTACGAGTACGTCGTCGACGCGCGCGTGCGCTCGACCAACCGCGCGTACCGCGCCCGCGTGAGCGACCCGTACGCGCGCGAGGTGTTCCGCGATTTTCGCTCGGTGCTGCGGGCCGACGACAAGCCCCACGTGTTTGCGCCCTTCGCGCGGCCCGCGCTGCGCGACCTCGTCGTGTACGAGCTCCACGTGTTCAATTTCACGGCGGAGGATCCGCGCGTGAGCGGGCTCATTCGCGGCACCTACGCGGGCGTGCGCGAGAAGCTCCCGCACCTTCTCGACCTCGGCATCAACGCCGTCGAGCTCATGCCCGTGTTCGACTACTCCGACCCGTGGCACGTCGGCGTGCGGTGGAACTACATCACCGCCTGCCACCTGCTCGCGCCCCATCGGAGCTACGCGTCGCGCGTCGAGCACGCGCGCGCGGAGTTCATCGAGCTCGTCGAGGCCTGCCACGCGCGCGGCGTGGCGGTGATCATCGACGCGGTGTTCAACCAGGTGTCGCGGCGCTTCTCGTACGCGCGCATCTACGACCCCGACCACGACCCGCGGCAGGCGCCCGACGTGCGCAACAACCCCATTCTGGGCGACTTCGGCGGCACCGACCCCAACCCGGGCTCGGAGCCCTACCGCAACAAAGACTGGGGCGGCTGCGACCTCGACTACGAGAAGCCCGCGGCGATGGAGTTCGTGCGCGACGCGATGAGCGTGTGGTTCAACGAGCTCGGCGTCGACGGCATGCGCTTCGACCACACGCTCGGGTTCTACCGCTGGAAGGATCAGACCATCGGCGCGGGCGCGGTGGCCGCGGCGGCGCGCGAGGTGGGCGGCGAGGGCTCGTACCGCGTGGCCGAGCACTTCAGCAACGACGCCAACGAGCTCGAGATGCTCAAGGACTCGGCGTTCAACTCGCAGTGGTCGAAGGGCTTCTACTACGCCGTCGACGACGCGCTGCACCACCGCGGCCTCGCGCACCTCGAGAGCCGCATGGACCCGCGGCGCCAGGGATTTCCCGACGAGAAGCCGCCGACGGTGTTTCTCGACAACCACGACGACGAGCGGCTCTCGAACCGCGGCGGCCGCCCGTGGTGGCGCCTGCAGCCGCCGACCATCGCGCTCTTCACGCACCCCGGCGTGCCGATGATCTACATGGGCGCCGAGTACGCCGAAGACGACCACACGCGCTTCGAGAACGGCCTCCCGCGCGAGTTCAACCCCCTCGACTGGGAGATGACCGAGGCGGCCGGGCCCCTCTTGCGCCTGCACCGCGCGATGGGCTTTCTGCGCCGGCGCCTCGCGGTGCTGCGCACGCCGGGCTTCGTGCCCATCTGGCGCCACGAGGGCGAGCACGTGCTCATCTACGGCCGCGGCGAGGCGGAGCCCCTGTGCATCGTGGCGCTCAACTTCGACGACGCGGCTCAGACGGTGCGCGTGCCGGTGCCGGGCCCTGACGCTACCTGGTACGAGTTTCTCTTCAACCTCACGTTTACGTCGCGCGATGGTGAGATGCGCTTCACCGACGCGAACGGTGCCACGTGGGATCGCATGCTCGTGCCCGGCTCCTACGCCCACATCTACTGCCGTGAGAAGGTGTGGACCGACGCCGAGTGGGACGAGCTCCTCGCGCGCGACCGCACCTGAGGCGCGCGCCCGCGGCGGCGGGCATTGGTTTCCACGGCGAGGTGTAGTACGTGCCCCGCCATGGCACACGTGACCGTTCTCGGCGCGGGGCTCGTCGCAGGCCCCGT
>CAISKJ010001834.1 GCA_903885885.1 uncultured delta proteobacterium | reverse complement strand
CGACGAGGAGCGCGCCCTCGCAGGCCTGGAGCGAGCGCGACACCTCGTAGGTGAAGTCGACGTGGCCGGGCGTGTCGATGAGGTTGATCTGGTACGTGACGCCGTCGTCGGCGAGGTACCCGATGCGTACGTGCTGCGCCTTGATGGTGATGCCGCGCTCGCGCTCGATGTCCATCTTGTCGAGGAACTGGGCGACGAGCTCGCGCGACGAGAGCGCGCCGGTGTACTCGAGGATGCGGTCGGCCAGGGTGCTCTTGCCGTGGTCGATGTGCGCGATGATCGAGAAATTTCGGATGCGTGAGGGGTCTGTCGGCATGGCCGTAGGGTCCGCGTCTCTAGCAGGTTTCCCGCGCGTACACAGCCCCTAGCGCGCACATCTCCGCGATGGCGCGGGGTCGCGGGAGCTTCGAGCGGGTGCGGGGTGTGTCGGGGGTGAAGAGGGGGTCAGCCGTTGCCGCTGGCCTTGCGGCCTACGGTGGCGTCGAGCGCGAGCTGGCCGGGGAGCTTGTCGGCGTGCTTCTGCAGCACGAGGTCGATGCCCTCGCGGATGTACTCCGCCATCGGCACCTTGGTGCGCTCATTGAGCAGCTTGAGGAGCTCGAGCTGCTCGGGTTCGATGTAGATGGTCGTCGAGACCTTCTTGCGGGCCATCGCTCGTCGTCCCGGTCTCCGCCACAAATCGGGCGGGGATGAGGAAGGTGCCGTGAAATCAGCCGTGGACTCGTCGCGCACAAGATCCGTCGCCGGAAGATCTCCGGCTTTGTCATTCTCGTTCTTGTGCGTCACGAATCTAGACCGTGGATGTACCCTAGATGCCGGTACGTGCACTGTCAATGCGCAGGATACCCCACCACGCAGCGACAGCGGAATCATGGGCTCCCGATGATTTTATTGGATTCTGGGCATGAAGCAGTTGACGCGCGGACCAAAGGTGGGTGCACCGGTCCTGCGGCGCATCCGCGGCTTGCACGTGAAGCGTTAGTCTTTCTAGAGTAGGTCGTCGGATCGGGTTCGCGGACGGACGGAGATGTCATGAGACGTTGCGGTGTGTTGTTCGGGGTGGTCGCGGGTCTCCTCGCGTGCAGCGGAGAGAACGCGACGGGGGCGGTGGGGCGCCGGACAGGGAGCGCAGAGGCGGCCCACGAGCCCCAGGGCGAGCCGATGCCCCACCAGGATTGCACGGCCTCGGGCGGCGACATTCAGTCTCTCGACGTCAACAACGACGGCCAGCCCGACGTGCGCACGGTGATGGAAGACGGGCATCCCAAGTGCCGCGAGACCGACGCCAACTTCGACGGCCGCGTCGACATCTACCGATGGTTCGACCCCGCCTCGGGCTTCGTGACGCGCGTCGAAGACGACTACGACTTCGATGGTCGCATCGACGTGGTGGGCACCTGGGCCAACAACCAGCCCGCGCGCGACATCCTCGACACCAACTTCGACGGTCGCACCGACACCTGGCGCGACTACCAGAACGGTCACATCTCCGAACTGCGCCGCGACGCCGACGGCGACGGCCGCGTCGACACGTGGGAGCGCTTCGACGCCACGGGCGCTGCCACGTACTCGGCGGTCGACGCCAACCACGACGGCGAGCCCGACGGCCCGCCCGCACCCGCCCCCGCTGCGACGACGCCCGCACCCGCCCCCGCTGCGACGACGCCCGCACCCGCTGCGACGACGCCTGCGACGACGCCCGCACCCGCTGCGACGACGCCTACGACGACGCCCGCGACGACGCCTGCTGCGACGACGCCTCCGAGCAAGCCCCACGAGGCACGCCGATGAAGATCCAGAAGGTTTACGGGATGTGCCTTGTGGCGGCGCTCGCGGCCGCGTGCGAGTCGACGACGGGCTCGGCCCGCCGCGTGGCGATTCGCACGCCCGCGACGCTGGCATCGAACACGTCGCGCGACGATCACCGGCGCTGCGATGCGACGGGCGCGGGGCGGTCGTCGAGCGAGTACGACACCAACGCCGACGGCGTACCCGACGTGCGCAAGGTGTTTCAAATCGTGGGTGAGGGGCAGGACGCCCACCCGGTGCTCATCTGCCGCGAGGTCGACCTCAACCACGACGGCACGAAGGACATGTTTCGCTTCTACAACGACGTGGGTCGCACCCTGCGCGAAGAAGAGGACCGCGACTTCGACGGCCAGCTCGATGTGATCACCTACTTCGACAACGGCGAGGTGGTGCGCCGCGAGTTCGACTCGAACCGCGACGGCATGATCGACATGCGCATGTACTACCGCGACCACCGGCCGTACCGCGCCGAACGCGAACTCCAGAGCGACAACGCGTTGGATTTTCGCCCTGACTACTGGGAGTTCTTTGACGCCCGCGGTCACGTGGTGCGCATGGGGTGGGACTACGACCACGACGGCCGCGCCGACCGGTGGGACCGCACCGATCGCCTCGCGCCGCTGCGCCTCCCGTCGGCGAACGCCTCGGCGGCCGCCGCCGCGCAGCCGAGCGACGGCACGATGGGCGCACCCTCGACCGCCGACGCGGGCGT
>CAISKJ010001833.1 GCA_903885885.1 uncultured delta proteobacterium | reverse complement strand
GGAGCGACATCGTCGACGTCGACGACGGGCGCGACGTCGTGGACGCCGCCGACGCCCCCGACGCCGCCGACGCGAGCGCCGTGACCGACGCCGCCGACGCGAGCGACGCGCCCGCGCGCTGCGCCACCAACGCCGACTGCGCCGCGATGGCCACGGCGCGCGTGTGCGACGCGCCGAGCGGGCGCTGCGTGGTGTGCACCGCGAGCGATCAGGGCGGCTGCTCGCCCGCCGAGCACTGCGACCCGACGGCCAACGTGTGCGTGCCCGGGTGCCGCTCCGACGAGGGCTGCCGCGCGGGCGCTGACGCGGGCGTCGACGGCGGCGGGGCCGGGCGCTGTGACACCGCGCGCTTCGTCTGCGTCGAGTGCGCCGCCGACGGCGACTGCCCCGCCGGTCGCCTCTGCGTGGGGAGCGTGTGCGCCCCCGGCTGCAACGCCACCCACGGCTGCGCGACGGGCCAGACGTGCTGCACCGGCGCCTGCGCCGACCTGCAGACCAACCTCGCCAACTGCGGCGCGTGCACCAACCTCTGCCGCACGGCCAACGGCACCCCGGCGTGCATGAACGGCAACTGCACCGCGGGCACCTGCGGCGAGGGCTTCGCCGACTGCAACCGCCGCAACGACGACGGCTGCGAGACCACCCTCAACACCGACCTCGCCAACTGCGGCGCGTGCGGAACGGCCTGCCCCACGCCCGCCAACGCGTCGGCGGCCACGTGCGCGGCGGGGCGCTGCGGGTTCACGTGCAACCCCTCCTTCGCCGACTGCGACGGCGCCGCGGCCAACGGGTGCGAGGTCGACCTGCGCGCCAGCGCGACGCACTGCGGGCTCTGCGGCAACGCGTGCCCCCCGCGCGACCACGCGGCGACGGGCGTGTGCTCCATGGGGCGCTGCGACGTGGTGTGCGACGCGTCCTTCGGCAACTGCGACGGCAACGCCGAGAACGGCTGCGAGCTCGACCTGCGCGCCGACGTGAGCCACTGCGGGAGCTGCGCCGTCGCGTGCCCCGTGCGCCCCAACACCACGCCCACCTGCGCCGCGGGGGCGTGCGGGTTCACGTGCACCCCGGGCTTCGGCGACTGCGACGGCGACGCCTCCAACGGCTGCGAGGTGGCGCTCAGCACTGACCGCGCCCACTGCGGGCGCTGCGCCGTCGCGTGTGCGACGCCCACCAACGCGCAGTCGTCGTCGTGCGCGAGCGCGCGCTGCGAGTTCGTGTGCCGCCCGCCCTACGTCGACTGCGACGGCGACGCAGCGAACGGCTGCGAGGTCGACCCGCGCACGAGCACCACGCACTGCGGCGGCTGCGGCATGGCGTGCCCCGCGCGCGCCAACGCCCTCGCGGTGTGCGCCGGCGGCACCTGCGGAATCACCTGCGCCGCGGGCTTCGGCGACTGCGACGGCGATGCGACCAACGGCTGCGAGGTCGACCTGCGCACCACCGTGTCGAGCTGCGGGCGCTGCGGCAACCGCTGCGCCGTCGCGGGCGGCGCCCCGGCGTGCGTGGGCGGCGCGTGCACCGTGGCCTCGTGCGGCGGCGGCTTCGGCGACTGCAACATGAGCGCGGGCGACGGCTGCGAGACCGACACGCGCTCGGCGGTGGGCGACTGCGGCGCCTGCGGCGTCGCGTGCCCGGTGCGCGCCAACGCGTTCCCCGTGTGCTCCCTCGGCACGTGCGGGAGCACCTGCCGCCCGGGCTTCGGCGAGTGCGACGGCGTCGAGGCCAACGGCTGCGAGGTGAGCCTCGCGACGAGCGTGCTCCACTGCGGCTCGTGCGGGCGCACCTGCGTGGTGCCCAACGCCACCGCGGCGTGCGCGGCGAGCACCTGCGCCATCGCGTCGTGCAACGCGGGCTTCGCCGACTGCAACGGGAGCCCCGGCGACGGCTGCGAGGTGAACACCAACGCCACGGTGACCTCGTGCGGCGCCTGCGGGCGCGCGTGCGCCGTCGCCAACGGCACCGCGGGCTGCGCCGGCGGGGCGTGCACCGTGGCCGCGTGCGACGCGGGCTTCGGCAACTGCGACGGCGCGGCCGCCAACGGGTGCGAGGTCGACCTGCTCTCGACGGTGGCGTCGTGCGGGTCGTGCGGGCGCGTGTGCGCCGTCGCCAACGGCACCGCGGGCTGCGCCGCCGGGGCGTGCACCGTGGCCGCGTGCAACGCGGGCTTCGCCAACTGCAACGCGAGCGCGACCGACGGCTGCGAGGTGAACCTCCGCACCGACGTGAACAACTGCGGCGCGTGCGGGGCGCGCGGCACCGAGGTGTGCGACGGCGTCGACAACAACTGCAACGGCGCCGTGGACGAGGGGTGCCCCACGGGCATCTCGGGCCTCACGACCTTCGATTTTCAGAGCACGGCGTGGGGCGGCGGCGGCGGCGGCGCCTACGACATGCAGTGCCCCGCGGGGCAGTTCGTGACGGGCATCTTCGGCCGCTCGGGGAGCCTCCTCGACGCCGTGGGCATCGTGTGCGGCACGCCCGTCTTCGTCGAAGACCGCTCGGTCACGCCCTACCGCTACCGCATCGACGTGACCCCCGCGGGCACCGTCGGGGCCGTCGGCGGCGGCGGCGGCGGCGCGTTTCGCTACGACTGCCCGGCCAACAGCATGGCGATGCGCGCCCTGGGGCGCGCGGGGGGCTTCGTCGATCAGTTTCGCGTCGAGTGCTACCGGTGGGACGTTGAGAACGCCGCGGGCGTCGGGTGGCGCGTCGTGCGCAGCGGCGCGACGGGCATCTCGGGCGCCTACGGCGGCGGCGGCGGCGGGGCCTTCGACTACACGTGCCCCAGCGCGGGCGGCGGCCAGCCCTCGGCCATGCGCAGGGTCTTCGGCGGCTCCGGCGGCTACGTAGACCGCCTCGGCGTCTGGTGCACCTGGCCCGTGCTCAACCTCCGCTGAGCACTATTTTCTAGACGATTCCCGCGGTTTCAAACTGCCAGGGGGGGCGCTCGACGCTCCCCCTGGGCGCCACGTAGCCGCAGGCCTTGTACTCGTCGTCGTCGTAGCCGCCGGGGCACGAGAAGCTCCCGTCGGCGCGCACGCGCAGGCGACCGAGATAGCACTGCGGGCACCGCGGCAGGTTGCCGTGCTCCACGCAGTCGAGAATGCGCTTCACGAGCTCGCCCTTCGTTCCCCCGGTGAGCTGATCGTTGCTGCGCAGCAGCGCCTTCAACGCCGGAATCGTCTTCGCCGCGAGCGCCGTCTTGCGCTGCGTCTCGATGCTCGGCGGCGCCTTGACGACGGGCGCCTTCTTCGCGCGCGGCGCCTTCTTCGCGACGGGCTTCTTCGCAACCGCGGGCTTCTTCGCGGCGAGCTTCTTCGCGACCGCGGGCTTCTTCGCGACGGGCTTCTTCGCGACGGGCTTCTTCGCGGCGGGCTTCTTCGCGACGGGCTTCTTCGCGGCGGGCTTCTTCGCG
>CAISKJ010001832.1 GCA_903885885.1 uncultured delta proteobacterium | reverse complement strand
GTGGCCTTCGGGCTCGAGCACCCCGACGGGCGCGAGACCTTCCCCGCCACCCGCCTCGCGCTGCGCCTGCTGGCCGCCGCGATGCGCGCGGCGCCGGCGCGCGAGCCCATCGCCACGGTGGGCGCGGGCGTTCACCCCGCGCGGCTCACGGTGCGCGGCGACGGCGCGCCCGAGCGCGACGGCCGCCTCGAGGGCGCCCTCGCGATGGTGAAGGCCCTCGCCGACGCCGCGGGCAGCCGCGTGCTCGCGAGCCCCGCGGTGGCCGCCGCGGGGGCCGACCATTTCGAGTGCGTGACGGTGGCCGAAGCCGTGGTGCAGGTGAAGGGCGAGCTCGCCCCCGCGCGGCGCCGCGTGGCCGGCCGCCGCGACCTCTTCCGCCTCTTCGGCGAGCTGCTCGCCAAGGCCGCCAACGAGGGCGCCCAGGTGGTGAGCGTCACGGCCGCGCCGGGCGTCGGCAAGACGCGCTTCCTCGAAGAGGTGGTGTACCGCCTGCGCAAGATGGGGCACCCCGTGGCGTGGTACAGCGCGCGGTGCCTCTTCCACGACCGCGAGCTCCCGATGGCGGCGCTCCAGTCGATGCTGCGCGCGGTGCTCGGCATCGAAGAGACCGACCCCGACGACGTGGTGCGCGAGCGCGCGGGCAAGCTGCGAGAGTTCAAGCTCACGCCCGACGAGATCCTCGCGGCGGGCGCGCTCCTCGGCGTGGTGAGCACCAGCGGCGACGCCAGCGCGGCGCCCTCGCGCTCGCTCCGCGGGGCCATGCAGAAGGTCATTCGCGGCGCCTCGTCGGGGCAGGTCACCGTCTTCGCGTGGGACTGCGCCGAGCACATGGACGCCCCCTCGCGCGCCCGCATCATGGACCTCTTGCGCGACGTGGCCCGCGCGCCCGTGCTCGTGCTCGTGGCCGGTCGCCCGGGGCGCCCGTGGCCCTGGGAGAGCCTCTCGACGCACCACCGCATCGCCCTCGCGCCCCTCGACCGCGAAGAGGCCCGCACCCTCATCGCGCTGCGCCTCGACAGCCTCGAGCCCCCCGACGCCCTCGTCGACGACCTGCAGGCGCGCTGCGCGGGCAACCCCTTCTCCATCGAGGAGTACCTCAAGGCCTGGCAGCTCGCGGGCGCGGTCACCCTCCGCGACGCCGCGGTGCACTTCACGCCCCTCAGCTCCGTCGAGGTGCCGCGCACCGTGCGGGGCCTCGTGGCGAGCACCCTGTCGCACCTCGCGCCCGCCGAGCGGCGGCTCCTCCAGGTGGCGTCGGTGTTCGGCATGCGCGCCCACCACGACCAGCTCCGCGAGGCCGCCGAGTTCGACCCGCTCACCTTCAACGCCGCGCTCGGCGCCCTCACCGCCGCGGGCGCCCTCGAAGCCGCCGGGCCCGGCGAGTCGCGCTTCGCGAGCGAGGTGCTCCACGACGTGCTCTACGACGGCCTCACGAGCGCTGTGCGCCGCGCGCTGCACAGGGCCGTGGGGGCCGCGCTCGAGGCCCACATCGACGGGCACCTCCCGATGCTCGCGGCGCGCATCGCGCACCACTACCGACAGGCCGGCGAGGGGCGCCGCGCCGACGAAATCGCAGCGCGCGCGAACCGTGTGTAGCGCGTATTGACCGCGTGGCGCTCGATGCCCTAGAGGGGAGCGCATGCACGCCAGGAACGCACCGTCGCTGCTCGACGCCTCTGACACGTTCGCCCACCGTCACATCGGCCCCGGCGAGGCCGACACCGCCGAGATGCTCTCCGCGCTCGGGGTGGCCTCGCTCGACGCGCTCACCGACGAGACGGTGCCGGCCTCGATCCGCCTCGGGCGGCCCCTCGCCATCGGCGACGGCGCGGCGCGCGGCGAGGCCGAGCTCATCGCCGAGCTCCGCGCCATCGCGGGCGAAAACAAGGTGCTCCGCTCGTACCTCGGCTACGGCTACCACGGGTGCATCACGCCCGCGGTGATCCAGCGCAACATCCTCGAGAACCCGGGCTGGTACACGCAGTACACGCCCTACCAGGCCGAGATCTCGCAGGGTCGCCTCGAGGCGCTCTTGAACTTCCAGACGGTCATCTCCGACCTCACGGGCCTCCCCCTCGCGGGCGCGTCGCTCCTCGACGAGGGCACCGCCGCCGCCGAGGCGATGGCCATGTGCCTCTCCATCGCGGGCGGCCACGAGCAGGCCCGCCGCGTGTTCTTCGTCTCCGAAGACTGCCACCCGCAGACCGTCGCCGTCGTGCAGACCCGCGCCGACTCCCTCGGCGTCGCCGTGGTCGTGGGCGGCCGCGCCACCCTCGACGCCTCCCTCAACGACACCCTCTGCGGCGTGCTCTTGCAGTACCCCACCACCGACGGCCGCGTCGAAGACCACCGCGCCCTCTGCGACGCCGTGCACGCCGCGGGCGCCCAGGTGGTGGCCGCCGTCGACCTCCTCGCCCTCACGCTCCTCACGCCGCCCGGCGAGTGGGGCGCCGACATCGCCGTCGGCAACAGCCAGCGCTTCGGCGTCCCCATGGGCTTCGGCGGCCCCCACGCGGCCTTCATCGCCACGAAGAGCGAGCACGCGCGCCGCATGCCCGGCCGCATCATCGGCGTGTCGCGCGACGCCCACGGCGCCCTCGCCTACCGCATGGCCATCCAGACGCGCGAGCAGCACATTCGCCGCGAGAAGGCCACGAGCAACATCTGCACGGCGCAGGCCCTGCTCGCCATCATGGCGGGCATGTACGCGGTCTATCACGGCCCCGAAGGCCTCGCGCGCATCGCCTCGCGCGTGCGCGCCTACGCCGCGGTGTTCGCCGAAGGGGCGCGTCGCCTCGGCCACGCGGTGCCGTCGCACACCTTCTTCGACACCGTGCGCGTGCAGGTGCGCGACGGCGCGTCGCGCGCGGTCCTCGCCGAGGCCCTGCGGCGCGGCATCAACCTCCGCGACCTCGGCGACGGGGCCGTGGGCGTGAGCCTCGACGAGACCACCGCGCGCGCCGACGTCGCCGACCTCTTCGCGTGCTTCAACCTCGCCGGCGGCCACAGCGCGGTGGGCTTCACCCCCGACGCGCTCCTCGCCGAGCTCGACCTCGCGCTCCCCGCGCCCTTCGCCCGCGCGAGCGCGTACCTCACGCACCCCGTGTTTCACCGCTACCGCAGCGAGACCGAGCTCTTGCGGTACATCACCAAGCTGCGCAACCGCGACCTCTCCCTCGCGCACTCGATGATCCCCCTCGGGTCGTGCACGATGAAGCTCAACGCCACCGCCGAGATGATCCCGGTCACGTGGCCCGAGTTCGGCGCGCTGCACCCCTTCGCGCCGAGCGACCAGGCGAAGGGCTACGCGCGCGTGTTTCGCGACCTCGAGCGCTGGCTCGCCGAGATCACGGGCTTCGCCGCGGTGAGCCTCCAGCCCAACGCGGGCTCGCAGGGTGAGTACGCCGGCCTCCTGGTGATTCGCGCGTACCACCAGAGCCGCGGCGACGGGCACCGCAACGTGTGCCTCATCCCCGACTCGGCGCACGGCACCAACCCCGCCAGCGCCGCCGTGGCGGGTATGAGCGTGGTGCCCGTGAAGTGCGACGAACTCGGCAACATCGACCTCGGCGACCTGCGCGTGCAGGCGGCCAGGCACGCGGCCAACCTCGCCTGCGTGATGGTCACCTACCCCTCGACGCACGGCGTGTTCGAAGAGGGCATCCGCGAGCTGTGCGAGATCGTCCACGCCCACGGCGGCCAGGTGTACATGGACGGCGCCAACCTCAACGCCCAGGTGGGCCTCTGCCGCCCCGGCGACATCGGCGCCGACGTGTGCCACGTCAACCTCCACAAGACCTTCTGCATCCCCCACGGCGGCGGCGGTCCGGGCATGGGGCCCATCGGCGTGGCGCAGCACCTCGCCGATTTTCTCCCCGGTCACCCGGTGTCGCCCACGGCCGCGCAGAACGATCGCTCCATCGGCCCCGTGTCGGCGGCGCCCTACGGCAGCCCGTCGATTCTCACCATCTCGTGGGTGTACATCGCGCTCATGGGCGGCGACGGGCTCAAGCGCGCCACGCAGGTGGCCATTCTCAACGCCAACTACATGGCCCAGCGGCTCGCGGGGCACTACCCGGTGCTCTTCCGCGGCGCGCAGGGGCGCGTGGCGCACGAGTTCATCATCGACCTGCGCCCCTTCGAAAAGCCCACGGGCATCAAGGCCGAAGACGTGGCCAAGCGCCTCATGGATTATGGGTTCCACGCGCCCACGATGTCGTTCCCCGTGGCGGGCACGCTGATGATCGAGCCCACCGAGAGCGAGTCGAAGCCCGAGCTCGACCGCCTGTGCGACGCGCTCATCGCCATTCGCGAAGAGATTCGCGCCATCGAAGAGAAGCGCAGCGACCGCGCCGACAACCCCCTCAAGCACGCGCCCCACACCGCCGCCTCGCTCGCCGGCGAGTGGAAGCACGCGTACTCGCGCGAGCAGGCCGCGTACCCCGCCCCGTGGCTGCGCGACTCGAAGTTCTGGCCCTACGTGGGCCGCATCGACAACCCCTGGGGCGACCGCAACCTCGCCTGCACCTGCGCTCCCATGAGCGAGTACGCGGTCTGAATAAGCCCCCACCCCCGCTACCGCGCGCCACTGCCCCCGCGAAGCGAGGGCAGGGCTGTGCGTGCCGGAGGCGAAAGTGTCGTACCGAAGCCTTCGTGGGCTGCCCTTGCGCTGCAAGGGCTACGACTCACGCGTCCGGCGCGCGTGGGCGAAGCGTCTCCGAAGCAGCGCGTCCTGGCGCACGTGGGCGAAGCGTCTCTGAGTCATGCACCGCACGGAAGACCTCCGCGCAAGCCCTTGCAGCGCAAGGGCAGCCCTCGACCCCATCGGTACGACACCCGCGCTCGCGGCCAGCACAGCCCTGCCCTCCGCTCCCGCGGGGGCGGGGCGCGCGGCAGCGGGGGTGGGGGCTCGCGCGCACTCCGACGAGAACGTGGGAAACGACGAGGGAGGCGACCG
>CAISKJ010001831.1 GCA_903885885.1 uncultured delta proteobacterium | reverse complement strand
CTCGCGGCGCTCGTCGCGTGGGTGCGCACCGCCCCCGACGACGACGTCGAGACGATGCGCCCCCTCGCGCTCGCGCGGCGCTGGCGCGTCACCGCCGACGACGCGCTGCGGGCCTTTCTCGTCGCCACGCGCGCGGGCCTCGTCGACCTCCGGTGGAAGCTCCTCTGCCCCGTGTGCCGCACGGGCGCCGACACCGCGTCGTCGCTCACCGAGGTGGGCCGCCGCGTGCGCTGCGACGCGTGCGACCGCGACTACGACGTCGATTTCAGCGAGCACGTCGAGGCGGTGTTCGCGCCCAACCCCGCGGTGCGCGCGGTCGCGCCGCGGCTGTGGTGCGCGTCGTCGGCCTCGCGCAGGCCCCACATCGTGGCGCAGGTGACGCTCGAGCCCGGCGCGACGCTGCGCGCGACGCTGCGCGCGTACGAGGGTCCCCTCCAGGCGCGCGTGATGGGCGGCGTCGACGTGACCCCGCTCCCCGCCGTCGACCCCGCGCCCGCGCGCGTGACCGTGACCGTGCGCGACGACGCGCGCCCCGCGGTGACCGACGAGAGCGGCGAGGCCGGGCGCGGCACCGAGCTCGTGCTCCGCAACCTGCGCGCGGGGGCTGTCACCGTGCAGATCGAGCGCGCGGGGGCGGCGCGCGACGCGCTCACGGGCGCGGGGCTCTTGTTGTTCCCCGACTACCTCGACCTCTTCGCGACCGACGCGCCCGCGCGCGGCGTCGAGCTGTCGGTGGGCGCCGTCGCGCTGCTCTTCACCGACCTCACGGGCTCCACGGCGCTCTACGAGCGCGTCGGCGACGCGCGCGCGTTCGCCCTCGTCGAGCAGCACTTTCGCGACATGGCGCGCGTGGTGAGCGAGCGCGGCGGCACCGTGGTGAAGACCATGGGCGACGCCGTGATGGCGGCGTTTCCGCGGCTCGGCGACGCCGCGCGCGCGGCCCTCGAGATGGCCCAGGCGACGCGCGCGCACCTCGGCGACGAGGGCGTCGCGCTCAAGGTGGGCGTGCACCTCGGGCCGTGCCTCGCCGTGCGCGCCAACGACCGCCTCGACTTCTTCGGCACCACGGTGAACCTCGCGGCGCGGCTCCAGGCGCGCGCCGAGGCGCACGAGGTGGTGTTTCTCGAGGCGACGGCGCGGCACCCCGCCGTGGCGAGCGTCCTGGCCGACCTGCCGCGGCGCACGTTTACCGCTTCGCTCAAGGGCATTCGGCAAGAGCTGCACCTCGTCGCCGTCGACGTGCGCAAGCCCGCCTGAGCCTCCGTCGCGCCTACGGGCGCGCGAAGCCCCGCACGCGAAACACGGCTGCGCGCACCGTCGCCCCGCGGTACGGCAGCCACCGGTGGCTCGGCGCCGCGGGGAAGCGCGCTTCGGCCACGGGCTCGAGCACGAGCGCGCGCTCGACGGCCTCGCAGGCGGGCGCGCCGTCGCGCGTGTCGCACGCGGTGGTGCGCACGTACCAGGTGCACCCCAGCGGGTCGAGGAGCGCGCGCGCGTTGAGGGCCCCCCGCGCGTCGAGGGCGACGCTGGGCCCGGCGTGCTCCCACGTGGGGAGAAACACGGTGCGCCGCTCGCCTGCGAAGGCCACCCAGGTGACGCGGCACGCGGGCGG
>CAISKJ010001830.1 GCA_903885885.1 uncultured delta proteobacterium | reverse complement strand
CGGGCGCGCTGGGCCCGCGTGCCGACGGGTCGCCGACGGGTGCGCCGAGGGATCCCCAAGGGTCCTCCAGCACGGCCCGGAAGGCCCTCGCGAGCTGGCCCCCCTGCGCGCCGTCGAGCACGCGGTGATCGAGCGTCACCCCCAACGTCATGACGGGCCGCACGACGGCCCGCCCCTCGACGGCGACCGGCGTGTCGCCGATCTCGCCCACGGTGATCATGACCGGCGTGCGCGCGAACGGGACGAGCGGCGCGAGCGCGACCGGCAGCCCGAACATCCCGACGTTCGTGACCATCACGCTCCCGAACGGGTCGAAGGGGAGCCCGAACCTCCGGAGGTCGAGCCCGAGGTCGTACAGGAGGGCCTCCGTGACCTTCATCGCGGGCCCGACGAGCAGACCAGGCAGCCGCTCGAGCAGCGCGTTCGTCCGGTCGAGCGCGCCCGCTCGGTGCGCCCGCACGACGCGCACGTGGCGCTCGAGCTCGCGCGCCACCGCGACCGGATCCTTCGCGTCGGCGTGCTCGACCTTGGCGCCGAGCAGATCCTCTCCTCCATCCCGCGCGACCATGAAGAACACGTCGACCGTATCGCGCCTCCAGAGGCCCCGGCCGCGGCGAACGATCGCGTTCACGTCAGGGCGTTCCCGCAGCGCGCGCGCGGCGGCCACACCGACGAGGTGCGTCACGGTGACGTGGGTGCCCGACGCTTCCCGCGCTGCCGCGATCCACGACAGGGCCTGCGTGACGTCGATGTCGAGCAGCGCGTAGATGCTGGGGTCGGTGGGGCTCCCCCAGCTGTGGAGGGCGAGGCGACGCCACGACGAGCGCACCTTCAGGCGGTGGAAGTGACGGTGCACGCGCGGGCATCTACGCACCGCGCGCCACGCCCCCAGGCCCCGGTCCGAGACGGCATGCGCCTGGCGACGCGCTCCGGACGCGCGACGACGCGGCCACGTCGAGGCCGCGCCTCGCCACGCCCTGCGCGGGCGCCGGCCGTCCTGTTCGGGACCGCGCTCGTGGATGGCGCCCTCGCGCGCGGACCCCGCGATCGGTCGCGCGTCCACTCGACGCCGGTGTCTGCAGCCCACAGAACCCGGGGCCATGTCCCTCGCCGGCCTCTACGAGTCCGAGACCTGGATCGCGCTCCTCTCGCTCGTCGCGATGGAGCTCGTCCTCGGCATCGACAACATCGTCTTCATCACGATCCTCACCTCCCGCCTCCCCGCGGCGCAGCGAGATCGCACCGCGCGGCTCGGCATCGGGCTCGCCCTCGTGATGCGCATCGCGCTGGTCTTCGCGATCGGCTGGGTGATGTCGCTCACCACCGAGCTGGCCCGCATCGGCGGGGTCTCCCTCACCGGCAAGAGTCTCATCCTGCTCGGGGGCGGGCTCTTCCTGATCGGCAAGGCGGTGCTCGAGCTTCACAAGAAGCTCGACGAGCACGACGAGGCGCCGGTCGGCACGAGCGGGCGCGCGTCCGCGCAGGCGGGCGTGGTGCTCGCTCAGATCCTCGCGCTCGACCTCGTCTTCTCGCTCGATTCCGTCATCACGGCGGTGGGCATGGTCCCGCCCGAGCAGCTCTGGGTGATGGTGGTCGCCATCCTCGCCTCGGTCGCGGTCATGCTCGTCGGCGCACGACCCATCGGCGACTTCGTGACGCGGCACCCCACGATGAAGGTGCTCGCGCTCGCGTTCCTCGTGCTGATCGGCGTGATCCTCGTGGCCGAAGGCGCAGGGACGCACGTGCCGAAGGGCTACGTGTACTTCGCGATGGCGTTCGCGCTCGGTGTCGAACTGGTGAACCTGCGCGTGCGCCGCCGCGAAAGGACCCCTGTCGCGTGACGGACGGGCCCCTCGGAGGCGCCGACGCCGCGGCGACCGCGCGGGACCGCGCGCGCGTCGGGCCCCTCGAAGGTCGGTGGGCGGCCTGCCGTCGTGCCGCGCGCGCATGGCCCGGCCTCGCGCGGGCGTCCTTCGCCGCATCCGACGCAGCCGAGGCGGCCAAGG
>CAISKJ010001829.1 GCA_903885885.1 uncultured delta proteobacterium | reverse complement strand
CGACGTCGAGCGCGGCCACCCCCTGCGCGTCGAGGGTGAAGCGCACCGTCGCGCCCACGCAGTGCCACGGGCGGTCGGTGCCCGTGAGCGCGTCGCGCATGGCGCGCAGGGCCTCGGCCCAGCGGGGCACCTCGAGCGCCGGCGCGATGGAGAGCGTCGAGGCGGGGCAGCGCGGCTGCGCGCGCGCCATCGAGGGCGCCGCGAGCGCGCACAGCGCGAGCGCCAGGGTCGGCGGCCTTCGTCGCGGTGTCGCGGGGCGGGTGCGGTGCGCGCGCTCGTTCAACGGGGCTCTCTTCAACCCGTTGGCCGCTCGCGGTCGAGAACTTCACGACGAGGCTGCGAAGAAATTTCTCGGGCGCCGTGAAGCGTTCGCGCCCGAGGGGCCAACGGCTCTCGTGAGGGCGCGCGGCGCGCCACGGCCACACACCACGCGCAGCGCGCGAGAGAAACGAGAGGACGATCGATGACCGAGCGCAGGAGCTTCATCGCCGCGGAGCGCGGGCGCATCGCGGCGGTGTTCGCCGTCGCGGCGCAGCTCGCGGGCGTCGCGTGCACGAGCACGCCGGCAACCAACACGAACGCCGACGCCGCGGTCGCCCCCGACGCCCCGAAGGACACGCCCGCGGTCGACGCCACCGTGACCGACGCCACCGTGACCGACGCCACCGTGACCGACGCAATCGCAATGGACGGCGGGCGCGACGGCGGCATGCGGCGCGACGGCGCCACGGGCGGCGACGCGTCGGGCGACGTGACGATCACCATGTCGGTCGACGTGTTCACCGACGAGGTGCTTACGGGCCCCGAGCTCCTCGCGCGGCCCACCGATCGCTCCATCGCGGTGCACGTCGTACCCGCGCGCGCGCTCGAGATCTACTACGAGTACGGCGTCGCGCCCGGGGTGTACACCGGCCGCACCGACGCGCAGACGATCGCGGCGCGCACGCCCGCGCTCACGGTGCTCGCGGGCCTCACGGCGAACACCCGGTACTACTACCGACTGCGCTATCGGTCGCCGGGCGACGCGGCCTTCGCGGCGCGCGTCGAGCACGCCTTCGTGACGCAGCGCCCGCGCGGCGCGACCTTCACGTTCACGGTGCAGGCCGACTCGCACCTCGACGATCGCTCGGACTATGCCGTGTACGCGAGCACGCTCACCAACGTGCTGCGCGACCAGCCCGACTTTCACGTCGACCTCGGCGACACCTTCATGTGCGAGAAGCACACGACGCCCTTCATGGCCGAGACGCTCGCGGCGATGGACGCGCCCACCGTCGACGCGCGCTACGCCTTCGACCGCGCCAACTTCGCGCGCATCGGCCACTCGGTGCCGGTGTTTCTCGTGAACGGCAACCACGAGGGCGAGTCGGGCTGGTTCCTCAACGGCACGCCGAACAACATCGCCGTGTGGGCCACGCTGTCGCGCAAGCGCTACTTCGCCAACCCCGAGGCCGACGCGTTCTACACCTCGACCACCGACGCCGAGCCCCTCGTGGGCGCGCGCCAGGCCTTCTACGCCTTCGAATGGGGCGACGCGCTCTTCATCACCCTCGACCCCTACTGGTACACGCGCACGCGCCCCACCGCCGACCGCTGGCGCTGGACCCTCGGCGAGGCGCAGTACCAGTGGCTCCGCCGCGTGCTCGCGACGAGCACGGCGCGGTACAAGTTCGTCTTCTTGCACCACCTCCTCGGCGGCGTGAACGCCGAGGCGCGCGGCGGCGTCGAGGCCGCCCCCTTCTTCGAGTGGGGCGGGCGCAACGAAGACGGCACCGACGGCTTCGCCGCGCACCGCCCGGGGTGGCCCGCGCCCATTCACCAGCTCCTGCGCGACGCGCGGGTCACCGCGGTGTTTCACGGCCACGACCACGTGTTCGTGCGCCAGGAGCTCGACGGCATCGTCTACCAGGAGGTGCCCCAGCCGAGCGCGACCAACTTCACCAACGGCGCCACCCTCGCCGCCGAGGGCGGCTACGACAGCGGCGTGGTGCTGAGCAGCAGCGGCCACCTGCGCGTGCTCGTGTCGCCCACCAACGTGGCCGTCGACTACGTGCGCGCAACGCCCCCCGCGGGCGCGCGCATCCCCGACGGCGGCGCGAGCGGCTACGCGTACACCATCGCCCCTCGCTGAGTCACACACCCCGGAGCCCGCACCATGAACCACCCTTCGAAGACTCACGCGTCGCACCTCTCGCTCCTGCTCGCCGCGCTCGCGAGCTGCGGCACCCCCACCTCGGGCACCGGCGCCGACGCGAGCGCGCAGCTCGACGCGCTGCCCGACGCACTCCCCGACGCGCTCCCCGACGCGCTGCCCGACGCGCTCCCCGACGTGGCGCCCGCGCTCGATGTGCCCTCGTCCGGGCGTCACCCCAACTTCATCGTGTTTCTCGCCGAGGCCAACGGGTGGACGAGCACCTCGGTGCTCCAGGACGATGCCATCCCCGCGTCGCGCAGCGGCACCATTCAGACGCCCAACCTCGACCGCATCACGTCGCAGGGCATGCGCTTCTCGAACTTCTACGCCCCGTCGCCGCGGTGCATGCCGACGCGCGCGAGCCTCATCAGCGGCATCTCGCCCGCCGCCCTGCACATGACCTTCATCCCCGAGGCGCGCAACGACGGCGCCGCCACGGGCAACGTGGTGACGCCCACCACCGTCACCACGCTCCCCGTCGAGACGCCCACGGTGGCGTCGCTCCTGCGCGCCACGGGCTACGGCACCGCGCACTTCGGCAAGTGGCACGCGGGCAACGCGCACCCGTCGATGTACGGCTTCGACAGGAGCGACGGGCCGACGTCGAACCGCGGCCCCGACAACGTCGATCACCCCAACCCCGTGCAGGCCTACGCCATCGCCGACCGCGCCATCGACTTCATGAACGCGCAGGCCGCGGCGCATCGGCCCTTCTACCTCCAGGTGTCGAGCTACGGCGGCAAAGACGAGCTCGACGCGCGGCCCGACATCTACGCCATGGCCGCCGCGCGGCTCCCCGGCGCCAACCCCCGCGACATCGCCCTCGCCGCCACGCAGATGGAGATGGACCTCAACATCGGCCGCGTGCTCACGCGCCTCGACGAGCTCGGGCTCACCGGCGACACCTACGTCTTCTTCACCTCGGACCACGGCGCCCAGGGGCCCTCGTCGAACCCGCCGCTGCAGGGCAGCAAGGGGACGGTGTGGGAGGGCGGCATCCGCGTGCCCTTCTTCGTGCGCGGCCCCAACGTGCGCATGGGCGTCGCGTCGCGCGTGCGCACCACCGGCGTCGACCTGCTCCCGACGATCCTCTCGCTCGCGAGCGTCACCACGCTCCCGCCGCGCCTCGAGGGCGGCAACCTCGCCCCGCTCCTCCTCGGCGCCGTCACCGAGGTGCGACGACCGCGCGAGGAGCTCGTCGTACACTTTCCCCACTACGACATGGACGCGCTCGGCCCCGCGTCGACCGTTCTCTTCGGCGACTACAAGCTCACGCGCTACTACGAGACGGGCGCGCAGCGGCTCTACAACATCACCACCGACTACGCCGAGGCCAACGACCTCGCGCCCGCCGACCCCGCGCGCGTCACCGACATGGCCCGCCGCCTCGACGGCTACCTCGCCGCCGTCAACGCCCAGATTCCCACCCGTCGCTGAGCGCAGGGTCCCACCGGCGCGCGCGCTCGCGCCAGCGCGCCGCCTCCTGCGCCCGCCCCTCGACCCGCGCAAACTCACTCTGCCGCAGGGCCCCCGCGGGCTGATCGCAGGTCGCGTCGAGCCACCGCACCAGCTCCGCCCGCGAGGGGTCGCCCGCGAGCGTGTCGCGCGTCGCCCACGCGGCCTCGACGCGCACCGCCCGCGGGGG
>CAISKJ010001828.1 GCA_903885885.1 uncultured delta proteobacterium | reverse complement strand
GCGACGACGCCGGCGTGCGTGTGATCGACGGCGTAGAGGAGCGCGGCGACGGCCGCGGCGCGCGCCGAGGTGACCTCGCGGTAGAGGGCCGCCGCGACCGCGACGAGCGCGAGGTACCACGCGAGCGAGTGCAGGTGCATGAGCGCGGGCGCGTCGTGCCAGAGGGCGTCGTCGAGGGCGTGCGTGAGGCCCGAGAGCGGGCGAAAGAAGGCCACGCGGAGGTTGACGTCGGACCACCACATCGCGAAGCCGTGGTCGCGAAACTGCGCGAGGCGCCGCGCGTCGCCGTCGAAGAAGACGAAGAGGTTCCACCACGGGGAGCGGGGCGTCGTGAGGTGCGGGCTGCCGCGCAGCAGCGTGCGGTGCCACAGGTCGTCGACCTGAAAGCCCTGCAGGAGCACGGAGCTGTAGAGCGCCGCGACGAGCAGCGCGAGGCGGCGCAGCGCGCCCGGAGCGGTGGCCGATCGCTCGATGGCCGCGAGCGCGCGCCGAAGCCTGTCACCCATGGGCGCACCGTACGACGGTGACGCGCGCGTGCGAAGCCGAGCAGGGCCTCAGGCGCCCAGGCGGGCGAGCGGGCCGTTGCAGTGGTCGAGCGCGCCGAAGCGCTCGTCGGGGATGCCCATGGCCTGCTGCAGCGAGGCCAGGAGGTCGAGGTGCGAGGCGTGCTCGTAGGTGAGGTAGCGCCCCGTGCGAAAGGCGCCGCCGCAGCTCCCCGCGAGGAGCCACGGGAGGTCTCGCGTGTCGTGGGCGCCCCGCGCGATGGGCGAGCAGTAGAGAATGGTCGTGCTGTCGAAGAGGCTGCGGCCGCCGGGGCCGTCGGGCGTGTCTTTGAGCTTCTGGATCAGGTACGCGAGCTGCCCGGTGAAGTACCGCCCCACGCGCGTGAGGTAGTCGACGTTGCGGGGCGTCGCGTCGTTGTGCGACATCGAGTGGTGGCTGGTGGAGAGGGCGTCGTCGGTGCTGTCGATGCCGTAGGGGTCGCTCGCGGGGCCGATGCCGAGCCAGCCGAAGGTGTAGCTGCTCGTGGCGCCCTCGGAGCGCGTCACGAAGGTGGCCACGCGCGTGAGGTCGCAGCGCAGGGCGAGCACGAGCGCGTCGATGTGGTCGCGCGTGATCTCGGGCAGGTGGCGCCCGTCGTTCTGGTTGGTGCCGAAGGCGGGAACGCCGGGGTCGCAGGTGAGGGCGGTGGCGCTCGCGGCGAGCTGGCGCTCGAGCTCGCGGATGGCGTCGAGGTAGCCCTCGAGGGCGGCCTGGTCGGCGGCGCCGAGCTTCATGCGCAGGCGGTTGTAGTCGTCGCGCGCGCTGTCGAGGAGGCTCTGCTGCGTGGCCCTGCGCCGCGCGGCCTCGCGCGCGTCGGCGGGGAAGAGCTGGTCGAAGAGCTGCGAGGCCCGCTGGATCTTGGGCACCACGTTGCCCGCCGAGCGGTACGACACCACCCCGACGCCGCTCTGCGCGCCGTTGGTGCCGAGCACGAGGGAGCCGAAGCGCGGCGCGTCGGGGCGGGCGACCTGCATCTGCGCGATGCGCTGGTCGAGCGAGATGCTCGCGCCGAGAAACTCCTGCTCGCGGTCGCCAAACTGGGGAAAGCCCGTGAGCATCGAGCACATGGCTTCGAAGTGGCCGTGCGGGGTCACCGTGTTGTCGAGGCCCTTGAAAATAATGAGATCGTTACGGTGCGCCGCGAGGGGCTGCAAGATGGGGCTCAGCGCGAAATCGGTCTCTCCCCCGGTGGGGAACCACTGCGCGGGCAGCGTGCCGTTGGGCACCGTGACCACCAGGAGGCGCCGCGGCCCCAGGCCGTCGCGCATGCGCGCCGCGTCGGCCTGCGCGGCGTCGTAGGCCGCGTCGGCGAGGGCGGCGTCGGGGGCCGCGTCGGGCGCCTCGGCGGGGATCGCGTCGGGCGTCACCGTGGCGTCGTAGGGGGCCGGCGCGTCGACCTTGCAGCCCATCGCGTCGAGCCACGGGAGCGCGATCGCGGCGCCGCCGAGGCCGCGGAGAAGGTCACGTCGAGAGAGCGTGCGTGGTGCCATGGCGTGCGATCTTTCGGGGTGCTTAGGGCGCGGCCGCGCGGGCGACGAAATCGTCGGCGCTCACGAGCGCGACGAGCATGGCTTCGAACTGGTGGTCGGCGGCCGTGAGGGCGCCGCGCATCGTCGCGAGGGCGCACGCGTCGGCCTCCGTGGGCGCGCGCCCGCTCGCGTGGCGAAACCACCACTGCACGGCGCAGTCGCGCACCTGATCGCTCGCGGCCGCGCGCGCCGCGAAGGCGACGGCGTCGTCGGCCGCGACGGCCACGCCGTCGACCTCGGCGCCGCCGCGCGCGTCGATGGGCGCGCCGTT
>CAISKJ010001827.1 GCA_903885885.1 uncultured delta proteobacterium | reverse complement strand
TGGCCACCGCGAGCCGCGACGCGAGCGCCACGGCGGCGGTGCCCAGCGCGAGCCCGCGCACCGCGGGGGCCGCGAGGGCGAGCGCGAGCGACGCGAGGGCGATGGGCCACGTCGCGAAGAAGAGCGCCGGGTACGAGGCCATGAGCGCCGGTCGCTGCGCGCGAATCACCATGATCCACCGGGCGTAGCGGTCGACGGCGCCGCGCCACGTGCGGCCGCGGGCGCGCGACGTGACCGGCGTCGACAGGGCGCGGGAGCCCATCGCGCGCGCGCGCAGGCGGCGGGCGAGCTCCATGTCTTCGCCGAGGTGCGCGGTGAGCGCGTCGAAGCCGCCGATGGCGTCGAGCGCGTCGCGGCGCAGCGCCACGGCCTTGCCCACGAGCCCCTCGCGGTCGAGCGCCGACAGCACCGGAAACGCGTGCAGCGAGCCCCCGAGGAGCGCGTCGGAACATCGGTCAGCGAATGTCACACCGCCGTCTTCGACGGGGGGCGCCCACACGGCGCCGAGGGTGGCGTCGGCCCAGAGCGCGTTCACCATCGCGTCGAGCGAGAGGCCCTCGCAGTCGACGTCGGAGTCGAGGGTGACCACCACGTCGGTGCGCGGGCTCTGCGCGATGGCGGCCGCGAGCTGCGACGACTTCTGGTTTACGCCCTGCGCGTGCGTGACCATCACCGACGCGTCGAGGCCCTGGGCGCGCAGCCCGTCGCACGCGGCCCGCGCGACGGGGAGCGCGGCGTCGTCTTCGCGCGCGACGGCGCACACGAGGCGAAAGGGCGTGGCGCCGCGCAGGTGCGCCGACGACGCGAGGGTGCGCGCGAGGGAGGGCTCGGCGCCCGCGCAGGGGCGTATCACCAGCACCGACGGGCGCTGTGCGGGTGCGCCCGCGCGAGCGCCGCGCGACGACGAGCGCGTCGCAATCACCGCCCGCGCCGACACCGACGCGACGACGAAGCACCACGCGGCGAGCGCGGCGGCGCCCGCCCCGGCCAGCGTCACATGCGCCTCGTGCGAAACGGCAGCAGAAACTGCACCCACGAGCGCTGAAAGCGCTGCAGATCGAGCGTCTCGTGCATGGCCCTCACGTTGTGCCCGAGGAGCCTCGTGTCGACCACGCTGCGCGCGTAGAAGGGCGCGTCTTCGAGGGTCTCGCGCACGGTGGCGGTGGCGCCGAGGTCGGTGCGGGTGGCGCGCTCGACGCCCCACACGGTGCGCGCGAGCGTGGCGCGGCGCGGGGCCTCGGCGCGCTCGACGCGGCCGTCGGCGGTGACCCGGCGGCCGTGGAGGGCGCGCGCGCCGTCGAGGGTCTCGGCGTCGTAGAGAATGACGGAGCCGTCGGGCGTGGTGGCGCGCGACCAGTCCCACGCGCGGAAGGTCTCTTCGAGGGGGCCGTCGCCGGCGTTGGCGTCGTGGTAGCCCTCACCGCTCCAGCGCACGGCGGGGTGCGTGAGCTCGACCTCGACGCGGCACAGGGGCGCCGCCGACCACCAGAGGTGCGCGCCCGCGCCGTCGAGGGCGTGGGGCTCGTCGACGCGCACGCGCGGGTGGACGCGCACGGTGCCCACGATGCGCTCGTCGCCGAGCACGCGCGCGGGCAAGAAGGGCGTGGTGCGCTCGGCGAGGGAGATCACCAGGGTGTCGCGCTCCCAGTGGAGCGAGCTGGCGCCGAGGGTGAGCGACGTGGCGTCGCGGTGCACCGCGCGGCGGCCGCGCTCGTTGAGCGACCACACCTTGGCGCGCGGCGAGTACAGCGACACGTTGAGGGCCGAGTGCTCGAGGGGGTCGATGGCCCCGCCGGTGGCCCGCGCCCGCGCATAGAAGGGCGAGAACACCGAGCCCAACATGGCGATGAGCGAGATGGCGTAGCGGCCGTCGTCGCTCATGGCGTCGACGTACCACCACGCGTACCCGCGGGGCGTTACCGCGCGGTCGAAGCGAGGGAGTCGAGGACGCTCTGCGCCGCGAGCAAGCCGCTCCGCGCCACCATCGGCACGCCCGCCCCGGGGTGCGCGCTCCCCCCCGCGAGGAAGATCCCCGGAACGTTGGAGCGCGCCGGCGCCCGATACATCGGCGATTTCCACCCGTGCGAGGGCGGGCCGTACAGCGCTCCCCCCGTGCTCGGAAACATCGCTTCGAAGTGATCGGGCGTCGTCGTCACGAAGCGCTCGGGGCTCCAGTCGAGGGTCAGCCCCAGGCGTGTGAGGTGCGTGCGCGTCCGTTGCGTACATGCGTCGATCTCCGAAGGGGTGAAGGGCTTCCGGCCTCCGCGAGCCGGCGCGTTCACGATGAGAAGAATGCGGTCGGTGCCGTCGGCGGGGGCGCTCGCCGTGTCGTCGCGGTCTTGCGCGCACGCGTACACGGTGGGCTCCTCGGGGAGCGCGTCGCGTTCGAAGAGGTCGTCGAACTCGCGCTCGTAGTCACTCGAAAAGAACACGTTGTGACGCACCAGGGGAAAGCCCTCGGCCTTCACCGCCATGCAGTACGTCACCGCCGAGAGCGAGCGCCCCTCGGAGGCCTCGCGGCGCCACGCCTTCGCGGCCCCCGCGCCGAAGCGACCGTCGGAGAGCGCCGCCGTGTCGGCGTTGACCACCACGGCGTCGGCCTCGATCACCTCGCCGCTGTCGAGCACAACGCCCGTCGCGCGGCCGCCGCGCACGGTGACCTCGCGCACCGGCGCCTCGCAGCGCACCGTGGCGCCCTTGCGGGCCGCGAGCTCGCCGAGGGCCTTCGAGAGCGCGTACATGCCGCCGTCGACGGTCCACACGCCCTCGCGCTCGACGTGGGCGATCACGTTGAGCGTGGCGGGCGCGAGCCACGGCGACGAGCCGCAGTAGGTGGCGTAGCGGCCGAAGAGCTGGCGCAGCCGCGGGTCGCGAAAGAAGTCTCCGAGCGAACGCCACACGGTGCGCATCGCGTCGATGCGCGTGAGCGAGGCGATGCCGCGCACGCCCTGGTCGCGCAGCACGCTGGTGAGCGTGGGCCGCTGCGCGCGCATGAAGGGCCCCTCGACGGCGGCGTGAATCTTCGCCGTGTAATCACAGAACGCGCGGTAACCCTTCGCGTCGACGGGCCCCGAGAGGCGACCGATCGCGTCGACGGAGCGCTCGAGGTCGGCGAAGAGGTCGAGGCGGCCGCCGTCGGGCCACACGTGCCGCGCGATGACCTCGGAGGGGCGCAGGGTGACGTGGTCTTCGAGGCGCTCGCCCGCGGCTTCGAACACCGCTTCGAACACGTGGCGCATCGTGAGCACCGTGGGCCCGGCGTCGACGGTGCGCCCCGCGACCGACACCTGGCGCATCTTGCCGCCGACGCGGGCGGCGCGC
>CAISKJ010001826.1 GCA_903885885.1 uncultured delta proteobacterium | reverse complement strand
TCGTTGAGCACGTCGCCGTCTTCGCCGGCCTCCTCGAACGCGGGCTCGAGGCACGCCTCGACGGTGAAGTCGTTCACGTCGCGCCAGTCGCCCGTGGTCACGAGCCCCATCACCTCGTCGGTGGGGAAGAGCTCGTACTCGAAGCGGTTGTCGGCCGAGGGGGTGAGGCGGTCGAAGCTGCGCGTCTCGGTGGGGGCGGCCATCGGGTCGGCGGCCTGCACGCGGAGCGGGCGGTACTCGCCCGCGTGCGAGCCCGTGGCGGGCGCGATGCGCACGCGCTGGGTCACCATGCCCGGAAGGCGGTCGGCGTCGGTCGAGGCGGCGTCGAATGGGTCCTTGCCATAGGTGCGACGATCGACCTGAATGGACATCATCTCGCGCCGGGTCTCTTGCCCCGCGGTGCTCACCCAGAAGAGGGCCACGTGGCCGTTGGGGGCGACCTTCTCGGAGATGTCGGTGCCCGGCGACGGGCGCACGATGAGCCGGTGCACGCAGCCGTCGGGCTGCGCCGTCGGGTCCATCGAGGAGCGGCACGCGCCGTTGCCCATCGACGCGCGCGCGGCCATCGGTGAAGTACCACGCCCGCCCCGCGTCGGCGGGCAGCGCCTCCTCGTTGGCGTCGACCTGCACCACCACGTTGTAGGTGACGCTGTCGGCGCCCGTCGGGAGGCACTCGCGCGGGATCTCGATGGAGGGCTCGACGAGCTGCTCTTCGCCCGTGCCGTTGAGCTCGACCTCGAAGTTGCGCACGAAGCACTGACGCAGCGCCGCGGCCTGCTCCGTGGTCGGCGTGCCCGTCGCGTGCTCGATGAGCGACACGTTGAGCGTGACCTGGCGCGGCGCCGCGAGGGGCTGCGCGCTGCGCGACGTGATGCCCAGCCGCAGCGGCAGGCGGTGCCCGACGAACACGGGCCGCGACTCGTCGTAGGGCACGTTCAGGTGCGTGACGGTGATGGCGGTGAAGGGCGCGACCGCGGGGGCGACCGTGCAGACGCCCCCCGCCCCCTCGACGGTGCCCGCGCCGCAGGAGCGCCCGGGACCGTTGCAGCCGAGCATCATCGCCGAGGCGACGAGCGGGAAATACCAACGAGTCTTGATGGCCATGCGCGGGCTCTCCGACGAACCCCACACCCCAGGCGCGAAGAATCCCGTCGCGTATTATCAAGACTTGCTAGAAAACTGAAGGTTCGTTGCGCGATACCTTAGGCAGACATTTGCGCGACGCAGGGCACGCCGAAGGCGCTTGACGGGTGTGAGGGCCTCGCGTCTCCTCCGCTGCGATGCCTGCGTTCTACGCCAATGAGTTTGCGGCGACGGTGCCCGACGCGCTCCTCGATCGGTCGGTCAACGTGTTTACGCTCGCCGTCGACGGCCCGAGCGAGCTCAGCGTGGTGGTGACGCGCGACGCCCTGCGCGCCGGCGAAGACCTCGCGGGCTACATCGACCGGCAGCTCGCCACCCTGCAGGAGCGCCTCGCGCAGCTGCGCATCCGGCGCCGCGAGCCCTCCGTCGTGGGGGGCGTCGCCGCCGAGCGCCTCGAGTTCACGTGGCAGACCCGCGAGGGCGCCGTGACGCAGCGTCAGCTCGCGGCCATCGCGCCGCGCGGCCCGGTGATGACCTTCAGCGCCACCTTCCGGGGCGCGCCCGCCGAGCCCCACGCGGGCACCTTCGAAGCCTTCGTGGCGAGCGTGCGCTTCTACGACCCGCAGGGCCCGGGCTGAGCGCGGGAGCATCGCCGTGCCCGACCTGGAGGCCGCGCGCATCGCCGACCCCGTAGAGCACTCGCTCGCGCTGGTGGGGCTCCTCACGGGGCTCGCGCTCGGGGCCGCCCTCGGGGCCTTCACCGTCGCCACGGGCGGCCTCGGGGGCATCGTGGCCGCCGCGGTGATCGGCGGCGCCGCGGCCACCGGCGCCGGCGTCGGCGAGGTGCTCGGGTCCCTCTCGTTCGTGCCCGGCATCACCACGGGGGCCATCGCCACGGGGAGCGCCGACACGTATCACAACGACCGCCTCGCCGCGCGCGAGACGGCCGACATGGTGACCTGCGCGGGGACGCCGCCCATCTACATCCCCGGCCACGCGCCGATGCCCATCGCCCAGGGCAGCAAGACCGTCTTCATCAACGACCGCCACGCTGCGCGCAAGACCGAGAAGGTAAAGTGCAGCTCGAAGATCAGCGACGGGTCGCACAACGTGTTCATCGGCGGCGACACCGAGACCACGATGCCCCTCGACGGCGAGGTGCCGTGGATCTACCACGCGGTCGTCACGGCCCTCGGCCTCGCGAGCGCGGTGGTGCTGCTCGGGCCCGTGGCGGCGGCGCTCAGCTTCGCGGGGTCCATCGCGGGCGGCTACCTCGCCACGGAGGCCGCCGCCGCGCTGGGCATGGGCGAAGACGCGCAGAAGATCGCCGGGCTCCTCGGGAGCTTCGCGGGCGGCGCCGCGGGCGGCAAGCTGGCGGGTCGCGTCGCGCCGCCCGGCAGCCGGCTCGCCAACGCCGAGAAGTCGTTCATGGAGGGCGCCATGGCCCGCGCGCCCCGGCCGGTGCGCGAAGACCTCGCGTCGACGCGCGGCAGCACCCCGTGGCAGCGCGCGTCGCGCGACGTCATCGCGCGCGAGCAGACGCCGGGCTCCCCCGCGGCCCAGGCCGCGTCGTGGCAGGGCAGCGCCAACTATCCGGGCCGCGACCCGCTCGTGAACCGCACGCTCACGCGCGACGAGTACTTCTACTCGCTCGAGCCATCCCCGGCGCCGGGCGCGGCCCCCACGGCGCGGCCCTCGGGCTACTTCGCGCCCAAATCCGAGGTCGACGCCTTCCTCGCCGCGGGGGGCACGCGCGAGGGCTACGCCGCGGGCTACCAGCTCCGTCCGGGCAACATCCCCAACGCCGCGGGCAGCCACTACGCGGGCCCCGGCAACCCCTACGGCTACAAAGACAACCTGGTGCTCTACCGCATCCCCGCGGGCACCACGATCGCCGAAGGTCCCACCGTGGCCAACCCGCAGTATGGCAACGGCGGGATGCGCCAGGTGTTTCTCGACGCGCGCAACCTCGGCACGTCGATTCACCCCGAGGTGGCGCCGGGCGCGCCGGGCGGGCTCAACATCACGCAGCTCCCGGCGTCGACGAACCTCCCCACCTTCAACCCCGCGGCCCCGGCCGCGGCCAACCCCGCGTGGTCGCCCTTTCTCGGCACCGCGGGCGCCGGCTCGACCGCGCCGCTCACCCAACCCGGACCGCCCGTGCCGTCTGGAGGCTTCCCATGATCGACGTCCGCGAAGGCCGCCTTCTCCTCGCCGACGGCGTCGCGCTGGGGCCGCACTTCAACGCCGCCGCGCTCCGCACGTCGCCGCTGCGCTTCACGCTGCAGCCGCTCAGCGCGAGCCCGCCCTTTCACACCTTCGTCGGCACCGCGACGCTCGCCGACGGCGTGCCCGTGGGCCTCACGCTGGTCTTCTCCGACCTCGTGCTCGCACACGTGAGCCTCCGCTTCGCCTACGACGGCGGCGTCGACGAGCGCCTCGTCCACGCGCAGCACGTCCAGTGGCTCGAGCGCGCGCTCGGCCCCGGCCCGTACAACTACGCCTGGGGCGCCGTCGAGGCGACCCTGCACCCGCGCGACGCCGAGGCCAGCCTCTCCGTCACGTGGCGCGGTGTGTCGGCGCTCTACGACGGCGCCTTGCCGCCCGCCCCCACGGCGTAGCGCGCCGAAGGGTTTCACCACCCGTGGAGTCGGCGCGCACCACACGTGGCAGGGCGGGCGCATCAAAATCACTGTGATTCGCGAACGTTTCTGACGCGCTTCGTCGCCGCGGGTTGGAAACTATCCGTGTCAACTTAGCGGCTCCGCAAGGGAGTTCTTGCTTGGCTGCGCACCG
>CAISKJ010001825.1 GCA_903885885.1 uncultured delta proteobacterium | reverse complement strand
TGTCGCCTTGCGGGGGTTGCGCGAGTCACGTGCGCGACGCCGACGC
The DNA here is from genome assembly GCA_903885885.1 of uncultured delta proteobacterium. GTDB lineage: Bacteria > Myxococcota_A > Polyangia > Polyangiales > CAISKJ01. The sequence continues at coordinate 9,601 of CAISKJ010001825.1, read as the reverse complement.
CCGCTGCCCCTTCTGCGACGCCGCACGCGTCGCCGACCGCGCGCCGCCCGCGCTGCCTGCCGCGCCGCGCGCGCTCTCCCGCGCGTGCCTCACCGCGCTGGGCGCCACGCTCACCCTGGGCGCCTGCCACGAGCGCTCGACGGGCGCGCCTCCGCAGGTCTCGGTCGCGCCCCCGCGCGAGGCGCCGCACCCGGGCATTGCAGCGCCCTACGGCGCCCCGCCGCCACCCGGCGACGCGGGGCCGATCGTGCGCGCTCCCGTGTGGCGCGTGACGCTGCCCGACCCCATCCCGATGGCCGCGCGCGCCACGACGCCGCTCGAGATCTCTGCGAGCAACCTCTACGACACGCCCGTCCCCTCGGGCCGCGATCGCGTCACGATGCGCGTGAACGGCGCGCCGTCGCCCGCCCTCGACCTCGCCTTCGGCAACGGCGTGCGCACGCCCGACTGGGACCTCGTGCCGCCGCACGCGACCGCGCGCGACCAGCGCATGATGCTCGAGACGCTCATGCCCGCGCCCGGGGAGTACTTCATCGAGCTCTTCATCGACGGTCGACGGGTCGCGGGGCGACGCGTCACGGTGACGCCGTAACGAGCGCGCCGCCGCGACGCGCCGCCCACCGCCGACGCTCAGCGGCCCGCGAGCTTCAGCCCGAAGAAGATCAGAACGGCCCCGCCGAGACCGCCGCCAAGCAGGAGATACAGAACCGACCAGCCCGCGGCGAGCACCGGAGCCGTCATGGCGAGCGCGTGGATCATCATGGTGCGTTCCTCTCAGACGTCGTTGCGACGCAGCGACCCGATGCGGGTGCGCGCCGACGTCACCCGCTGCATCCGCAACGGACGCGCCAGCGGCCGCGCCCGCCCACGACCGCGGTCGGCGCCCGCGTCGGCCCACACGTCGCGGCGCGCCCCGGTACGTCGTCGTCGGCGCCACGCGGCCACACCCGTGACCGAACGCCTCGCGCGGGCCACCGCCGCAGCCCCGCAGCGCCGCGCCGAGGCCCGCTGGCACGCGCCGCGCTTGGCGCGCACCATGGACCCTGTCGCCCCGACCCCCGATCGCCGCGAAGCGCGGGAGAACACCGACGAGAGCCTCCGCGTCGAGCGATCGAAGGCCGACGCCGAGCTCTCCAACGCGCTGACGCTCGACGAGAAGGGCGCCGAAGACCTGCTGGAGGTCGCCCGTGAGCACGCCGACGTGATCACCCGCGCGGCCAGCGAGGGCGCCGATGTCAGCGCGAGCGACGCCGACGCCGCGCGGCAGCGCGCGCTCGAGCGCGCCGCGGGCGACGAGCTCGCGGTCGCCGGGCGCGCGGCCGAGGAGAAGCTCCACGCCGAGCGGGCGCAGCGCGAGCAGGCCCTGGCCGACGTGCTCCAGAGCGAGCGCGAGGTGACCGACGCCATGCTCGAGACCGAGCGCGCCCGCGCCGACGCGGCGGTGACGACGCGCGACGACTTCCTCGGGATCGTGAGCCACGACCTGCGCACGATGCTGGGGGTCGTGTCGCTGAGCGCGGCCAACCTCGCCCGGCTCGCCGACCGCGACGGGGCCGGGGGCGCCGAGATCCAGAAGCACGCGCACCGCATTCAGCGCTTCACCGCGCGCATGGGCGCGCTCGTGGGCGACCTGCTCGACGTGGTGAGCCTCGACGCCGGGCGCCTCGCCGTGACGCCCCGCCCCGGCGACGCGAGCGCGCTCGTGCGGCAGGCGCTCGACTCGTTTCAGCCGTCGTTCGCGGCCCGCGACATCGCCTTCGCCGCCGAGGGCGCGGCGGACGAGGTCATCGCCATGATCGACCACGACCGCGTGCTCCAGGTGCTCACGAACCTCCTGTCGAACGCGCTCAAGTTCACCGACCCGGGCGGCGCGGTGACGCTCGCGCTCGACCACGACGACGCCGCGGCGCGCGTCTCGGTGATCGACACGGGGCCGGGCATTCCCGCGGGCAAGGAGGCCGAGATCTTCGAGCGCTTTCGCCAGTCGGGCCCGCGCGACCGCCGCGGCCTCGGGCTGGGGCTCTACATCTCGAAGTGCATCATCGAGGCCCACGGCGGGCGAATCTGGGCCGAGAGCGCGGGCGCGCGGGGCGCCGCGGTGCGCTTCACGCTGCCCGTGAGCGCAGCGCGCGCGGCGCCCCCTCGCTGAGGCGACGGCTACAGCGCGTCTTTGGGCTTCTCTTTGGCCTTCTCTTTGGGCTTCCACACGACGCCCGTGCGAAAGCGCAGCTCCCGGGTGCGATCCACGGAGCGGTGGCCGATCCACTGTTCGCCCTTGTCACCGACGAAGAAGCCCGAAGAGCGCAGCGCCGTCCCGTGTTGGTTGAGCTTGTCGAAGGCGCCCACGATGGGGAGCGAGCAGGTGAGCACCGCGTCGGCCATCTCTTGCTTGATGGCCACGAGGCGCGTCTGCGTGTGCATGTAGCCCGCGCCCAGCTTGACCGTGGGCGCGGCGAGGTCCTTCGGGCGAAACTCGCCCCACACGTCGTCGAGCACGTCGGGGAGCACCCACGGCGCGTCGTCGGCGGGCATCACGCTCAGGTGTGAGAAGCGGTGCTCGGTCATGTCGTGGCTGAAGATCAGCTTGGGCGCCGCGGCGTCGCTCAGGTCGAGGCCGAAGAGGTCGGAGCCCGCGGAGATCACCGCCTCCTTCTGGTAGAGGTGGGCGCCGCGCAGCATGAACACCGTGTCGCAGCGGTCGTGAATCTCGGTCGGGTAGAGGGCCCGCCGTGACCACGCGGTCGAGGGCGATCACCTCGTCGCGCGGGGGCGTCCACTGGTACCAGCCGAAGCCGGGGTTCAGCGCGTCGAAGTCGCCGACGCCCTCGATGCGAAGCTGCGGCGTCACGCGCACGTGGCGAAGCGCGGCGCCCACCTCCTGCTGTCGCTTCTGGAGCTTCGAGATGATCTCCTCGAGCGCGTCGCAGATGGGCTTGCCGGGGGTGGTCTGCTCGTCCACGTAGCGCCGCTCGACGACCCCGTGGCGCTCGAAGATCCTATTCGACGCTTCGGTGGCGATGCAATCGCGGGCCGCGTCGAGGCTCTGAATCGCCAGCCACTTCGGGGTGGTCTTCGCCGGGCCCGTGGCGATCACGCCGCGCTGATACTCCTCGTCCTGATGCTTCGCGAGGCGATCGTACGCGGTGAGAACGTCGTCGATGGTGCGGCGGTACATCGTCAGCGCCGCGATGATCGATTCGATCTCCTTGAGCTCCGTGGCGCCGAGGTCGGCGGTGGGTCCGTCGACGGCGGGGTCGATGCGGTAGAGCCGCCGCTCCGCCGACTGATAGAGCACCGAGTGGACGACGTAGCGCCCGAGCTTCACGTCGAGCACGGCCACCACCGCCGTCGCCCACGAGGTCACGGCCTGGTAGCGCCCGTTGTCGCGCTTGAGCAGCACCGAGTGAATGTTGGTGTCGTAGGCGCTCTTCGCCTCGCCGAGGCAACGGATCACCTTCTTCGTCGTCGCCTGCTGGTCGGGCGTAAAGCCCCGGTGCTCGTCGCCGTGGTCCTTGCGCGGGGTGAGCGTGGCGCCCGCAGCCGCGAGGTGATCCATGCGGTCGCCGAGGGGCGCCACCCGCTCGTGGCCCACGGTCTCGAGGGTGTTCACGTCCCACTCGCTGGGCACGTGGAGGTACGTCCACGCGCCGTCGTCCTGATCGTGCGCGGCCCGCGGCGCGGCGCAGAGCTGGTAGGGCGAGTCGGGCCACGAGAGGCCCGCGAGCGCGAGCAGGTCGACGACGTGGTTGGCGGGCACCGACACGAGCTCCTCGCCGTTGCTGGCGAAGGTGGCGCTCGCGAATTGATTGAGGGCGCTCCACCGGCGCGACCACGCGTAGGCGGGGCCCGTCTTGCCGCGGAGCTCGAAGTGAATGAGCGTCTGCGCGGTGACGGCGCGAACGCGGATCGCGACGGACACCGCCGCCCAGTCGACCCGATCGAGCGCCACGAGGAAGCTCCCCGCCTCGCTCTTTCCGTGGAGCTTCTCCCAGGTCTCCTTCGCCTCGGCGTCTTCCTTTCGCACGAGCGGCGCCTGCCACGGGGCGCGAAAGGCCCGATCGGGCGGCGCGTCGCGCGCAGACTCCGCGGTGAACGCCGGCGTGCGGATCGCGCCGTCGACGCCCGTCGACAGGATGATCGAGAGCACCCGCGGGGCGTTGCGATCGATGGTGTTGGTGTTGGTGAGGCTCGCGAAGAACCGCGACACCCCGCTGCGCTCCTGCCAACGCCGCGGGTACCACGCGTGGAGGATCGCCGGCGCCCAGGGCTGCCGCACGACCGTCCGGTCGGCGCAGGCCCAGGCCATGCGCGGCGCGCGCGGGGCCTCGTAGCGGCGCGCGGCGCGCTCCTCTTGGGTGGGCTGGTCGATGAGCGGGTCGAAGTGGTTGAACACCCCGCGCTGCGAGGTGGGCGGCTGGAGGAGGCGCAGCGTCGTGGCCGACACCACCGCGGGAAAGTTCGCCGGGCGAATCGCGGCGTCGCGGTCGAGCTGGTACACCTCGATGCGCACGTTGAAGCGGTGCTCGAGGGCCAGCACGCAGAGCTCGTCGCCCCACGTGCGGTCGGTGGCCATCGCGCCGCACCACCCCCCGAGGTCGGTGCCCAGGTTGTTGATGTGCACCGCGATCGTCGCGCCGGGCTCGGTGAGCGCGTGCGAGGTCACCTGCGTGCGCACCCAGGCCACCATCTCGGCGCGCAGCCACGCGTGGTCGCGGTTCTGCCCCGCGAGCGGACCGGCGCCGCGCTCGAGGAGGTACCCCGCGGCGTGGAAGAGGCAGTTGCCGTCTCCGCGCGCGCTCATGGGGTGATAGGTGGCGTTGGCGATGGAGACGGTGCCCAGGATCCCTGCGACGTCGAAGGCCATGAAGCGCTCCTCTCAGCAGCCGTGCGCGGCGAGCAGTGCAGACCGCGTGGCCTCGTCGGCGACGCCCGTCGGCTCGATCTGCTGCGACCGTTGAAAGCTCGCGACCGCGGCCTCCATCGCGTCGCCCGCGGCGCCGTCGGCCGCGCCCTCGAAGAAGCCCAGGTTGCGCAGCCGCACCTGCTGCCCGCGCACGCTCTCCACGGGGTCGACCTCGCGCAGCGCGATCTCGTGGCGCTCCTCGGGCGCCCCGTCGGGGCGCAGCGTGAGGGTGACCTCGCGCGCGTCGGGCATGAGCCGCGCGCGCACCGTGCCCTCGCGGTCGGTGACGCCCGACTGCTCCACGCCGTCGACCGCGAGCGTCCACGCGACGCCCACGCGCGCCTCGCCGGCTGCGAGCAGGCGGAGCACCAGAGCCTCGGGCACGCCCCTGCGACGGAAGGTGTGCACCTTCGCCGTCGCGCAGCCGACCTTCTTCTCGCGCGGAGCGGGCACCACCACCGCGTCGCCGGGCTCGAGCACGTGCGGGCTCGCGCGACGCGCGCGCAGCCCCTGATTGCCCGGATGCTCCCAGAGCGTCTGCCAGAAGAAGCCGTTGGCGTACGAGGCGCGGAACACCATCGTCGCCCCCGCGAAGATCGCGCTACGCTCGCGGGCGCCATGACGCCCCTCTTCGACCCCGACACGTACCGCCGCGCCCTCGAGTTCGCCGCGACGGCCCACGGCGCGCAGCGCGTCCCGGGCACCGGGCTCCCCTACGTGGTGCACGTGACCGCGGTGTGCGCCGAGGTGCTCGCGGCCCTCGCCGTCGAGCGCTGGGAGGCCGGCGAGCGATCGGTGGTGTGCGCGCTCCTCCACGACACGATCGAAGACACCGACCGCACCTGGCGCGACGTGGCTGCGGCCTTCGGCGACGGCGTGGCCGACGGCGTGGCCGCCCTCAGCAAGAACCCCGCGCTCCCCAAGCCCGAGGCCATGGCCGACTCGCTCCGGCGCATTCGCTTTCAGCCCCGCGCCGTGTGGTGCGTCAAGCTCGCCGACCGCATCGTGAACCTCGCCGACCCGCCCGCCCACTGGGCGCCCGAGAAGGTCACTGCGTACCGCGCCGAGGCGGTGACCATCGCCGACGCGCTCGGCGAGGCGTCGCCCGCGCTCCACGCGCGGCTGCGGTCCAAGATCGAGCGCTACGCGCGGTGAACGAGGCGTCGGGCTGAGACGTTAGACCCAGAGCTCGATGGGACCCTCGACGATGAGGGTGCGCAGGAGGTCGGTGCGCGTCACGATGCCCACGAGGCGCCCCTCGGAGTCGGTCACGGGCATGGCGCCCACGCGCTCCTGGAGCATCACGCGCGCCACGTCGCGCAGCGGGGCGTCGGGGTCGGCGGTGAGCACCGGCGTGGCCATGTGCTCGCGCAGCGGAGACGCCTCGGGGAGGCCCTCCTCGCGCAAGAGGTCGCGGTCCGACACGATGCCCGCCACGTGCAGCGTCGCGCTCACGATGGGAACGTGACGGAAGCGCCGCGTGCGCACGAGGGCCCGCGCGTCGCCCAGCGTGGCCGTCAGCGGGAGCGACACCACGGGCTTCGACATCACGTCGCGGATGGCCTTCGCGAGGTGGGCCCCGTGGCGCTCCTCGCCGTGCCACGAGCCCGGCACGCGCAGCGCCTCGATGCGCGTGTCGCGGCGCACGGGCTCGACCGCGATGGCCGCGTGCACCGCCTCCACCCGCCGCACCGTCCGCAGCGCGCCAGGCGCGTACGGCTCCTGGATGCCCACCGAACTCCACACATAGAACATGGCTCGTCGATGGTAACGCCCTGCGGGGCGCGTTGACACTCGCTTCGCGCCGACGCTAAGGGTAACGACGAGGCGAAGACCCCACAGCATGCGCGTCACGCTCATCAACCCACCGGTGCCCGCCGGGCGGCTCACCAACCGCGACCTCATGGGCGGCATGGGCATCGACGACGGCTTCGGCGAGGCCCTCGGCCCGCGCTTCATCGCGCACCTCAAGAACGCCGGCACGCGCATGCCCGTCATCGCGCTCGCCTACGCCGCGGCCATTCTCGCGCCCCACCACGACGTCACGGTGCTCGACCAGAGCGACCTCGACCCCCACGCGCCCGACGCCCTCGACGCCGTGGTGGCCTCGAAGCCCGACTGGATCCTCGCGGCGTCGTCCTTCGCCTTCCTCGGCGCCGAGCTGCGCTACCTCGAGCGCGCGCGGGCCCGCACCGGGGCGAAGCGCATGCTCCTGGGGTACACCGCGGCGCACTTCGCCGAAGACATCCTCGCGCGCGGCCTCGCCGAGGCCGTCTGCAAGGGCGACCCCGAGGTGGCCGTGCAGCACCTCGCCGACGGCACCCTCAAGCCCGGCTGCGACGGCGCGTGGATGCGCCGCGACGACGGCGCGGTGATCATGGGGCTGCCGGGCTCCGTCGCCTCCCTCGACGCGCTCCCGCACCCGCGGTGGGAGGGCTTTCCCGTCGAGCGCTACCGGTACTTTCCGCTGCTCCGACGGCAGCCGTTTCTCACGGCGCTCTCGTCGCGCGGGTGCCCGTACCAGTGCCATTTCTGCCCGTACCCCGTGGCGCAGGGGGCGCCCTTCCGCGCGCGCAGCCCCAGGAGCGTCGTCGACGAGCTCGAGGCCCTCGTCGACCGCTACGGCGCCCGCTGCGTGCTCTACCGCGACCCCACCTTCTCGCTCGACATGGAGCGCGTGCGGGCCATCTGCAACGGCATTCTCACGCGGGGCATCAAGGTCGAGTTCGGCATCGAGACGCGCCTCGACCGCATGGACGAAGCGATGATCGCCCTCCTGGGCCGCGCGGGCTGCCGCTCGGCCGAGTTCGGCGTCGACCCCATCGAGGAGCACACGCGCCTCGCCTCGCGGCGCAAGGGCATCAAGCCCGTGCGCGCATCCGCGCTCATTCAGGCCATGGAAGACGCGGGGATCCGCACCGCGGGCCTCTTCGTCGTGGGCCTCCCCGAGCAAGACGAGGCCGAGATGCGCCGCACCATCGACTGGGTCGACACGCTGCCCATCTCGTACATGAACTACGAGATCGCCACGCCCTTTCCGGGCACCGAGCTCTACACGCAGGCCGTGGCGAAGGGGTGGACGAAGCCCATCGCCCTCGAGCACCTCCTCGACGGCGACCCCAAGCTGTCGTTCAACGGCGTCATCGACCTCGCGCGCATGAAGTCGCTCCAAGACGACGCGCTCGCGCGCTTCTACCTCCGGCCCCGCAAGGTGGTGGCCGAGCTGCGCCGCGGCAGCGCCGTCGACACCGCGCGCTTCATGGCCTCGTCGGGCTGGAGCTTCGTGCGCACATGGGCGAAGTAGCTTCTCCGCGGCGCGTGGCGGTGATCCCCGCGCACGACGAGGCCGCCCACGTGGCCGCCGTGGTGACGCGCGCGCTGCCCCACGTCGACGCCGTGCTGCTCATCGACGACGGCTCGCGCGACGACACCGGCGCCCTCGCAGCGCGCGCCGGCGCCACCGTGCTGCGCCTCGACCCCAACCGAGGAAAGGGCGCCGCGCTCGCCTACGGGTGCGACCGCGCGCGGGCGATGGGCGCCCGCGAGATCGTCACCCTCGACGCCGACGGAGAGCACTTCCCCGAGGAGATCCCGTCGCTCCTCGCGGCCCTCGCCGACGCCGACGTGGTGCTCGGTCACCGCGCGGTGTACCGCTCCGGCGCGCGGCGCGCGGCCAACGCGCTGGCGCTCTTCTGGTTTCGCCTCCTCGACCCCGCCGTGCTCGACACCATCTGCGGCTTTCGCGCGTTTCGCGCCGACGCGCTCGCCGCCGTGCAGAACGACAGCGGCGGCTTCGTGTACGAGCACGAGGTCATTCTCCGCGCCGTGGCCGCGGGGCTGCGCATCGCGTCGGTGCCCGTCTCCACCACGCCCTCGACGCGCTCGCACGTCACCGCGCGCGAGATGCTCCGCGCCAACAACCATTTCGACCGTCGCGTGCTCGCGCTCCTCGGGTCGCTGCCGCTGCCCCTCTGGCGCCGCGCGCTCCTCGGCGCGGGCTGCGCGGCGGGCCTCGCGGTGGGCGTGCCCGCGGCGTGGGCCCTCGGCAACGGGCGGCGCGCGTAGCCCGATGGCGCCACACCTTCGCACGCTCATCGCAACGCACGCGGCCTACGGGGTCGTGGCGGTGCTGCTCGTGGTGCTCCTGCGTCGCCTGCGCCGCTCGCTGGAGTCGACGGCCACCGCGCTCCGGGCGATGATCGCGCGGGTCGACCCATGAGAGACACCGTCTGGTCCATCGTGCTCACGCAGGCGCCCATCGCCGTGGCGTGCTTCTGGGTCGCGTGGGAGATCCGCGGCATCGGCGGCGCCCTGCGCGACATCGGGGCTTCGCTGCGCACCCTCCTCGCGCGCCTCGACGACAAGGCCTCCAAGAAGTGAGCGCCCCGCGGGTCGTCCTCACGGTCGACGTCGAGGGCGACTTCGGCACGCGCTCGCTGCGAGGCGTCGACGAGGTGCTCCCGCGGCTCCTCGATCGCTTCGATGCGATCGGCGCGCGCGCGGTGCTCTTCGTCGTGGGCGCCGTCGCGCGCGAGCGCCCCGCCGCCATGCGCGCGGCCGTCGCGCGGGGCCACGTCGTCGGCTCGCACGCGATGACCCACGCGGCCCTCGGGTCGCTCCCCGTCGAGGGCGTGCGGGCCGAGCTCCGCGACTCGCGCGCGGCCATCGAAGACGTCACCGGGGCGCCCTGCGTGTGCT
>CAISKJ010001824.1 GCA_903885885.1 uncultured delta proteobacterium | reverse complement strand
CGCGCCGTCGGGGGTAAACACCGCGAGCCAGCGCGCGACGAGCGTCGCGCCCGGGCGCCACGGGAGCGCGAGGGGCACCTCGACGGTGAAGCCGTCGCGCAGCACCCGGTCGATGGCCGAGCCCTGGCGGTCGAGGCGGGGAATCTCGGCGCCGCGCTCGTTCTCGGCGTAGGGCGCGAGGTCACACAGCGCGCGCGCCGCGCCGTTGACCGTCACGGGCTTGCGCTTGTCGTCGTAGAGCACCACCCCCACGGGGATGTCGTCGAGGATCGCCTGCAGCGTCGCGCGGTCGATGCCCGACGTGAGGAGCTTCGACCGGAGCTGCGAGGCGAGCGCCGCGAGCGCCTCGGCCACCTCGCCGATCTCGTCGCCCGTGGCCGCGTCGACGTTGGCGGCGAAGTCGCCGTCGGCGAAGGCCCGCGCGCCCTGCGCGATGCGTCGCAGCGGGCGCGAGGCCGCGAGGGCCGCCACCACGCTGAGCATCACGGCGACGGAGAGCGCCACCGCCGACGCGTTGCGCAGCACGACCGTCACCTGGTCGCGGGCGGTGTTGAGCGTGGTCTCGGGCCGCGAGAGGCGCGCCACGCCGCGCGCCGCGCCCGCGCGCGGAAAGCGCATCGCGACGTAGAGCATCGTCTGCCGCGTGGTCTGGCTGTAGCGCAGGGCGGTGCCCGTGCCGCGCGCCAGGGCCTCGCGGATCTCGGGGCGCCCGCCGTGGTTCTCGAGGGTCGGCCCCGCGCGACCGGTGTCACCGATGACATTTCCTGTCACGTCGATCACCGTGAGGCGCGTGGGGAGGGCCGCGAGGAGGAGCTCGGTGCGCGCGGGGAGCTGCGCCGGCGTCGCGGCCGCGAGGCGGTCGCAGATGCCCTGGAGCTCTTGCGTCATGTCGATGGAGGCGCGCGCGTGGGCGTCGCGCGACATCAGCGCGCGGAGGTACACGACCGACGGCAGGAGCACCAGGCTGACGACCAGCAGGTAGCTCACCATGAGCTTGACGTAGAGCGGGACTTTCAACGCGTCTCCGCGCCCTTGAACCGGGCGACGCGGTCATGGTACGCGCCGCAGCGTTACCCCACTACGCGGAAAGTAGCACCCATGAAGCTGGCAACCCTGCGTGACGGCTCGCGCGACGGCGTTCTCATCGTGGTCGGCCCGAGCGACGACACCTACACGCACGCGGCGGCCATCGCGCCGACGCTGCAGGCCGCGCTCGACGACTGGGCCGACACCGAGGGCCCCCTGCGCCACCTCGCGCGCGCCCTCGCCGAGGGCCACGCCCCCTCGCACCCGCTCGACGTGTCGCGCCTCGCCGCGCCGCTCCCGCGCGCCTACGAGTGGGTCGACGGCTCGGCCTTTCTCAACCACGTGCGCCTCGTGCGAAAGGCCCGCGGCGCGGAGCCTCCGCCCACCCTCGAGACCGATCCCCTCGTGTACCAGGGCGGCTCCGGCGTGATGCTCGCGCCCACCGACGACATCGCCCTCGCCAACCCCGCGTGGGGCCTCGACTTCGAGAGCGAGGTCTGCGTCGTGCTCGGCGACACGCCGCAGGGCACCACGGCGGCCGAGGCCGAGCAGCACGTGCGCCTCCTCATGCTGGCCAACGACGTCACCCTTCGTAACATCGTGCCCGACGAGCTCGCCAAGGGCTTCGGGTTCTTTCAATCGAAGCCCGCCACGGCCTTCTCGCCCTTCGCCGTCACGCCCGACGAGCTCGGCCCGGCGTGGCGCGGCGGCCGCGTGCACCTCCCCCTGCGCACCACCTACAACGGCGCGCTCGTGGGCGACCCCGACGCGGGCCCCGAGATGCACTTCTCGTTCTTCGAACTCATCGCCCACATCGCCAAGACGCGCGCCTACACCGCGGGCACCATCGTGGGCAGCGGCACGGTCTCCAACGCCGACCGCGCGCGGGGCATCTCGTGCCTCGCCGAGCGCCGCATGATCGAGACCATCGACACCGGCAAGCCCATCACCCCCTTCATGAAGCACGGCGACACCGTGAGCATCGAGATGCTCAACAGCGACGGTCGCAGCGTGTTCGGCCGCATCGCGCAGAAGGTGGCGCCCCTGTGAAGCTCTACAACTACTGGCGCAGCTCGGCGAGCTGGCGCGTGCGCATCGCCCTCAACCTCAAGGGCATCGCCTACGAGTACGTGGCGGTGAACCTCGTGGCCGACGGCGGCCAGCAGAAGTCTGACGCGTACCGCGCGCTCAACCCCATGGCGCAGGTGCCCACCCTCGTCGTCGAAGAGAACGGCGTGGCGCGCACCCTCACGCAGTCGGTGGCCATCGTCGAGTACCTCGAGGAGCGCTACCCCTCGCCCGCGCTCCTGCCCCGCGACCCCTACCTGCGCGCCCGCACGCGGGCCCTCGTCGAGGTGGTGAACGCGGGCATTCAGCCGCTGCAGAACCTCGAGCCCCAGCGCTACGTGCGCGAGGAGCTCAAGGGCGACGCCGCCGCGTTTACGAAGCACTTCATCGGCCGCGGCATGCTCGCGCTCGAGGCCCTCGCGGCCGAGACCGCCGGGGCGTACCTCGTGGGCGACGAGGTCACCCTCGCCGACCTGTGCCTCGTGCCGCAGATGTTCGCCGCGCGGCGCTTCGGCGTCGACCCGGCCACGCTCCCGACGCTCGCGCGCGTCGAGGCCGCCTGCAACGCGCTCGCGGCGTTTCAGTCGGCGCGCCCCGAGCATCAGCCCGACGCCGTGCCCGCCTGAGGCGCGCGCAGTCGCCCCCGTCGATCGCACGTACGCCACCCACAGCCCCCGCAATGGAGACACCGCTCATGACGAAGCCCGCTCCCCTCGGCATCCGGCGCCTCGAGTCACTGGTTTATTACGTGCGCGACCTCGATCGCAGCCGTCGCTTCTACACCACGCTCATGGACTTCGCCGAGGTCGGCGCCAGCACCGACGCGCACGAGCGCGCGGCGCACGAGCGCTCGGTGGTCTTCGAAGCGGGCGGCTGCACGGTGATCTGCACGGCGCCCCTCGACGACGCCGCGAAGGGCCCCGCGGCGACCTTCCTGCGCAGCCACCCCGACGGCATCGGCACGCTGGTGTTCGAAGTCGCCGACGCCGCGCACGCCCTCGCCACCCTCGAGGCCCGCGGCGCCACGCCCATCACCGACATCGCGCGCTTCACCGACGCCCACGGCGAGCTCGCGCAGTTCGAAATCACCACGCCCTTCGGCGACACGACCTTTCGCTTCGTCGAGCGCAAGGGCTACCGCGAGCCCGCGCCGGGCCTCGCGCGCAGCGCCACGCCCACGGGCGGCAACAACGCCTTCGGCTTCACGCACTTCGACCACGTGACGTCGAACTTCGCCACCATGGCCCCCGCGCTCCTCTGGATGGAGCACGTGCTCGGGTGCGTGAAGTTCTGGGAGGTGGAGTTCCACACCGACGACGTGGCGGGCCCGCGCGACAAGGGCTCGGGGCTCAAGTCGCAGGTGATGTGGGAGCCCGAGTCGGGCGTGCGCTTCGCCAACAACGAGCCGCGCAGGCCGCATTTTCACGCCTCGCAGATCGCCATCTTCCTCCAGGATCACAAGGGCGACGGCGTGCAGCACGCGGCCCTCGCGGTGGGCGACATCCTCACGGCGGTGCGCGCGCTGCGGGCGCGCGGCGTCGAGTTCATGCCCACGCCGGGGAGCTACTACGACATGCTTCCCGAGCGCATCGAGCGCCTCGGCATCGTCGCCATCGACGAAGACATCGCCACGCTGCGCGAGCTCGAGGTGCTGGTCGACGGCGCCGCGAAGCACCAGTACATGCTCCAGATCTTCTTGAAGGACAGCGCGGGCCTCTACCGCGAGCCCGCGGCGGGCCCGTTCTTCTACGAGATCATCCAGCGCAAGGGCGATCAGGGCTTCGGCGCGGGCAACTTCCGCGCGCTCTTCGAGAGCATCGAGCGCGAGCAGAAGGCCGCGGGCCGCGGCTGATCGAACGCCTTGCGGGCAGCGGATTTCTAAGCGACAACTCGCGCCGATGCTCGACCGTATGGTGATGGGCGAGGTGCCCCGCAAGCACCACATCGTGTTCCGCGACAACGCAGGGCGCCTCCGCCACGAGGAGTGCATGACGCGCGACGGCTTCGAAGGGCCGTACACGATCGCGTACCACGTCGAGCGCCCCCACACGCAGCGCCTCGCCGACGCGAAGCACGGCTTCGCCATCGCCGCCGCCGCCCCCGATCGCGCCCTCGCCAAGCGCCATTACAAGACACAAGCGATGCCGCCGCGCACCGGCGCTCCCGTCGATGCGCGCACGCCGCTGCTGTTCAACAGCGACGTGGTCATCGGGGTGCTGCACCCCGACGCGCCCGACCCGGTGTACTTCGTCAACGCCGACAGCGACGACCTCTACTTCGTCTTCAAGGGCGGCGGCGTCGTGCGCACGGTGCTCGGCGATCTGCGCTTCGCGCAAGACGATTACGTGTTCATCCCGCGCGGGCTCACGCACCGCATCGTGCCCGACGCGGGCGTCGACCAATACTGGCTCTCCATGGAGCTGCCGCAGGGCCTCCACCTCCCGCGCCAGTGGCGCAACGAGGTCGGCCAGCTTCGCATGGACGCCCCCTACTGCCACCGCGATTTTCGTCGCCCCACCTTCGTCGGCCCCCTCGACGAGGGCATCCGCGACACGGTGGTGAAGCGCGCCAACCGCTTCCATGGCTTTACGCAGGAGCACTCGCCCCTCGACGTCGTCGGGTGGGACGGCACCGTGTACCCGTGGGCCTTCCCCATTCTGAACTTTCAAGCCCGCGCGGGCCTCGTGCACCTGCCGCCCACGTGGCATGGCACCTTCGCCACGCGCGACGCGCTCGTGTGCAGCTTCGTGCCGCGCGCCGTCGACTTTCACCCCGAGGCCATCCCCTGCCCGTACCCGCACTCGTCGTACGACTGCGACGAGATTCTCTTCTATGCGCGGGGCAACTTCACCTCGCGGCGCGGCGTCGGGCCCGGGAGCATCTCGCACCACCCCGCGGGCGTTCCTCACGGCCCGCACCCGGGCGCCTACGAGGCCAGCATCGGCGCCCGCGAGACCAACGAGCTCGCCGTGATGATGGACACCGTGCGCCCCCTCGCCGCCACGGCCTTCGCCCTCGGCGTCGAAGACGCCAACTACCAGAACAGCTTCATCGGCTGAGCCCTCGGCGCGGCCCTGCGCGGGGGGCGCGTCTCCCCCTTGCGCTCGCGGCGCGGTTCGGGGCAATACCCCTGCGCGCGCGATGGAGCGCGCGGTGGAGGTCGGCGGTGCGCGATCAAGAGTGGAAGTCGAAGGCAGCGAGCGCAGACGAGGTCGTCGCGCACGTTCGCAGCGGCCAGCGGGTGTTCGTGCACGGGGCCGCGGCCACACCCACAGCGCTGCTCGAGGCGCTTTGTCGTCGCACCGACCTCGAGGGCGTCGAGCTCTATCACCTGCACCTCGCGGGCTCCGTCCCCGTCGCCGACCCGGCCCAGCAGGGGCGCCTGGTCTCCAACTCGCTCTTCACCGGCGCCGCGCTGCGCAAGCCCATCGACGAGGCCCGCGCCGACTTCATCCCCGTGTTTCTCTCCGACATTCCGCGGCTCTTCAAATCGCGGCGCATCCCCCTCGACGTGGCCATCGTGCAGCTCTCGCCGCCCGATCGTCACGGGCTCTGCACCCTCGGGCCCTCCGTCGATACCGCCCTCGCCGCCGTCGAGTCGGCGAAGGTCGTCATCGCCGAGATCAACGAGCGCATGCCGCGCACCATCGGCCACACCGCCGTGCCCTTCAGCAAGGTGGCGGCCTTCGTGGCCACCGACCGCCCGCTCCACGAGGCCGAGGCCAACGCCGAGAGCGACGTCGAGGCGCGCATCGGCGACCTCATCGCCGACCTCGTCGAAGACGGATCCACCCTGCAGATGGGCATCGGGGCCATCCCCGACGCGGTGCTCTCGCGCCTCGGCAACAAGCGCGACCTCGGCATTCACACCGAGATGTTCTCCGACCGGGTGATCGACCTCGTCGAGGGCGGGGTGATCACCAACCGCTTCAAGCGCATTCACCAGGGGCGCACCGTCACGAGCTTCGTGTCGGGCACGCAGCGGCTCTTCGATTTCATCGACGACAACCGCGGCGTCGAGTTTCACCCCTGCGATCGCACCAACGACACGGCCCTCATTCGCCAGAACCCCAAGGTGGTGGCGATCAACTCGGCCCTCGAGGTCGACCTCACGGGCCAGGTGTGCGCCGACTCCATCGGGCACCGCATCTACTCGGGCATCGGCGGCCAGATGGACTTCATCCACGGCGCCGCGCTCTCCGACGGCGGCAAGCCCATCATCGCGCTGCCCTCCACCGCGGCGGGCGGCAAGGTCTCGCGCATCGCCGCGATGCTCAAGCCCGGCGCGGGCGTGGTCACCACGCGCGGTCACGTCCACTGGATCGTCACCGAGTACGGCGCCGTCGACCTCTACGGCCTCACGCTGCGCCAGCGCGCCGAGGCCCTCATCTCGATCGCGCACCCCGATTTTCGCGCGGGCCTCCGCCGCGAGGTCGCGCAGCTCCGCCACTATCCGCTCGCCTGAGCGGCACGCGCCGCTTCGATATCATCGCACTCCAAGCCGAAGGGCTCCACCCACGCCATGTCACCTCGAGACCCCGCAGAGCCTGTCGCGCCGAGCCTCGCCGATCCCTTCGCCGAGGCGCCCCCCGCCGCGACGCCCGTCGACGCGTATCAGGCCACCCTCGACGAGGCCGCGCGCCTGCGCGAGCGCCCCTACACGAGCATGGGCCCCGCGGCGATCGCGCGGCAGCACGCCAAGAGCCGCATGACCGTGTGGGAGCGCATCCGCGTGCTCACGCCCGAAGAGCCGAGCGTGCTGTTTCAGAACTGGGGCCCCAACCTCGACGGCGCCTCCCTCGTCACCGCCGTGCTGCGCATGAACGGCCGCGACGTGGCCTGCTACGGCCACGATTTCACCGTGCGCGCGGGCTCCATGGACGCCACCAACGGCCGCAAGCTCGCGCGGCTGTTCACCATGGCCGCCGAGCGGGCAATGCCCGTCATCGGCATGAACGACTCCGCCGGCGCCTACGTGCCCGCGGGCGTCGGGGGCCTCGATGGCTACGCCGAGGCCTTCACCGCGCTGCGACGCATCTCGGGCGTGGTGCCGAGCGTCATGTGCATGTTCGGCTTCAACGCGGGCGGCGGCTCGTACCTCCCGCGGCAGGGGAGCTTCGTGATTCAACCCGGCGACACCTTCTTCGGGCTCACGGGGCCCGGCGTGGTGAAGTCGGTGCTCGGCGAAGAGGTGACCCCCGACGACCTCGGCGGCCCCAAGGTGCACAGCGCGACGGGCGTGGTCGACCTCTCGGTGCCCGACGAGGTGGGCGCGCTCCGCACGGCCGCGCGGCTGCTCACGTACCTGCCCGGCGACAACCGATCGTTCGCGCCCTTTCAGCCCACGAGCGACCCCATCGACCGCGCGACCCCCGAGGTCGACGTGGCGCTCCGCAAGGCCTTCACCTCACCCACGGGCTTCAACACCCCCGTCGACGTGCGCATCGTCGTGAGCGCCCTCTGCGACCACGGCGACTACTTCGAGGTGCAGCCCACGCGCGCCCCCAACACCGTGACGTGCTTCGGCCGCATCGGCGGCCACGTGGTGGGCTTCGTGGCCAACAACAGCGCGTACGCCTCGGGGCAGATCGACGTGCACGCGGCCTACAAGAACGCGCGCTTCATTCGCTTCTGCAACCTCTACAACATCCCGCTGGTGTTCATCGAAGACACCACGGGCTTCTTGCCCGGCCGCGAGCAGGAGAGCATGGGCATCGTGCAGGCCGGCCGCGCCATGCTCGACGCCATCGTCGACGTGCGCACGCCGCGCATTCTGCTCATCTTGCGCAACGCCTTCGGCGGCGCGTACGCGTCGTTCAACAACTACCCCACGGGGGCCGACATGGTGCTCGCGCTCCCCACCACGCGCCTCGCCGTGATGGGCCCCGCGGGCAAGGAGTTCGTCTACAAAGACGAGCTCCGCAAGCTCCGCGCGGAGGCCGCGAAGCGCGGCGACGACGACGGCGGAAGGGCGTGGCTCAAGGCCGGCGAGGCCGAGCTGTCGCTGCGCTACGAGCGCGAGCTCATGAACCCGCGCGAGGCGCTGAGCCTCGGCTCCATCTCGCAGCTCGTGATGCCCGACGAGCTGCGCAGCGTGCTCGGGCGCAACCTGCTGATGTTTCTCCGGCACTACACGCCCGCGCCGTTCTCGAGCGTGCAGCGCGAGTTTCACTGAGGGTTCACCGTGGCAGACAAGATCGACTGGTACCTCGCCAACCCCCTCACGCGCCGCGACCGCCGCCTCGGCCGCGCGGCCTCGCCGTGGGCCCGCAGCTTCGCGTGCGAAGACGTCAGCGTGCTCATCGTGTGCCGCGGCCCCATCCGCATGGAGGCGATGGACGTGCTCGACGAGATGGGGGTCGCCCGCTACGGCATCCTCCTCTCGGACAAAGACTCCATCGTGTACCAGCAGGCGCGCGCCCCCGAGCTGCGTCGCATGGACCCGGCGCGCGTACACCGCGTGCGCGACTACTCGGGCGCCACCACCGCCGAGCGCGCCGAGCGCGTCGCCGACATCGTGGCCATCTGCAAGACCCACGGGTACGGCTACGTCTTCGCGGGCTACGGCTTCATGGCCGAGAGCGCCGACTTCGTGGCCGCCCTCGAAGACGCGGGCCTGCGCTTCATCGGCCCGTGCTCGCACACGCAGCGCGCCGCGGGCTCCAAAGACGAGGCCAAGCGCACCGCCCTCGCCCAGGGCGTGAGCGTCACGCCGGGCGTCAACGACATCACCGCGCGCGCCCTCGCCGCGAAGGCCCCCACGCCCGCCGCCCTCGCCGACCTCGTCGCGCGCCACGGTCTCGACGTGGGCGTCCTCCCCGACGTGTGGAGCGACGCGCTCGAGGCCGTGCTCCAGGCGTCGTACCGCGCGCGCATCGACGTGATCACCCTCGACGAGGTGGGCGACGCCGCGGCGCACGCGGTGGCCGAGATGTTCGTCGCCAACCCCGGGGCGCGCGTGCGCGTGAAGGCCATCGGCGGCGGCGGCGGCAAGGGGCAGCGCATCGTGGCGGGCATCGCGCGCGGGCTCGACGCGGGCGCTGCGACGGCGAGCGCCCGCGAGGCCGCCGCGGTGGTGCCCGAGAAGGTGCGCGAGGCCCTCCAAGAGGTGAAGGCCGCGGGCGTCGGCGACAACAAGAACGTGCTCGTCGAGCTCAACATCGAGACCACGCGGCACAACGAGATCCAGATGCTCGGCAACGGGCGCTGGTGCGTCACCCTCGGCGGCCGCGACTGCTCGCTGCAGATGCACGAGCAGAAGCTGCTCGAGGTGTCGGTGACGCAAGAGGCCCTCGGGCGCGCCGCGGAGCGCGCGCAGGTCGAGGGCCGCGCCGCCGAGGCCACGGCCCTCCTGCAAGACCTCGAGACCCTGCGCCGCATGGAAGACGAGGCCGAACGCTTCGGCCGCGCCGTGGGCCTCGACTCGGCCTCGACCTTCGAGTGCATCGTCGACGGCGCGCGGCACTACTTCATGGAGGTGAACACGCGCATCCAGGTGGAGCACCGCGTGAGCGAGCTCTGCTACGCGCTGCGCTTCGCCAACCCCGACGACGCGAGCGACACCTTCGAGGTGCACTCCATCGTCGAGGCCATGGTGCTCATCGCGCGCCACGGGGCGCGCCTCCCGCGGCCCGAGCGTGCGCTGCGCGAGGGCGCCGCCGTCGAGGCGCGGCTCAACGCCACCAACCGCGCGCTGCAGCCCCACGCGGGCGCCGTGGTCATCGGGTGGAGCGACCCCATCGAGGGCGAGGTGCGCGACGATCAGGGCATCTGCCACAAGCACCCCGACACCGGGCTCTTCATTCACTATCGCATCGCGGGCGCCTACGACTCCAACGTGGCGCTCCTCGTCACCACCGGCGACGACCGCGCGGCCTCCTACGCGCGCCTCGGCGAGGTGCTGCGTCGCACGCGCATGCGCGGCTACGACCTCGAGACCAACCTCGCGTTTCACCACGGCCTCGTGGCCTGGTTCGCGGCGCGCAACGTGTGGGCCAAGCCCACCACGCGCTTCGTGGTGCCCTACCTCACGCAGGTGGGTCTCTTGAAAGAGGAGTGCGACCGCGTCGACCTCGCGGGCCTCTGGGTCGAGCTCGCGAAGCGCGCCGAGCGGCGCCTCGGGGCCATCACCGACGAGGCCCGGCGCAAGGCCGCGGTGGCCGCCTCGCGCGAGGTCTTCGCCCTCAAAGAGACGCTCGTGCGGAGGGCCGTCGAGGCCCTCTTCGACGACCCGCACCGGCTCTCGGCGTGGCTCAGCCAGCACCGCGAGAGCGTCGCCGTGGTCGACGGCGCCCTGCGCTGGTCGCGCAACCCCGTGGCCGTGCTCGCCGACACCTACCACCTCCTCGACATGGACTGGCGCCGCGAGATGCCCGCCGCGCAGGTGATCTGGGACCACGACCACGCCATCGTCGAGCGCGCCCTCGGGTTCTACCGCACGCTCGAGGCGAAGACGGGCGCGCGGCCCTGGGGCGACACCGCCGCGATGCTCGCCCGCGCCGAGGCCCCCGAGGGCTTCGACGAGGGCGCCTGGGCGAAGGTGCGCGGCGCGCACGCGGGCTTTCAGGCGGGCCTCGAGCTGTTGGGCGTGGCGGCCCTCGTGGGGGCCCGCGCGGGCTTCTACGACCTCGCCGTCGAGGCCGACCTCACGGTGCGCATCCCCGAGCGGCTCCACGACCCCGCGCTGCAGGCGCGCATGCTCCGCGTGCTCGTGCCGCCGCCCGCCACGAAGGCCGACGAGATCGTGGCCGAGGTGGGCGGGATGTTCTACGCGCAGGAGTCGCCCGACCGGCCCGCCTTCGTGAAGGTGGGCGACCACTTCGCGAAGGATCAGCCGCTCTACATCATCGAGGTGATGAAGATGTTCAACCGCGTGCAGGCGCCCTTCGCGGG
>CAISKJ010001823.1 GCA_903885885.1 uncultured delta proteobacterium | reverse complement strand
CCCCGCGCGCCGCCGCCGCACCGGGCGCCCCCGGCGCGCCCGGCTCGCCGCGCAACCCCCGCGCCCCGGGCGACGAGCCCCCGCCGCCGATGCAGATCACCGACAGCTCCTTCGTGTCGAACATCCACACGGCGCGCGACCCGTTCCGATCGTATTTCAACACCTTCGTGCTCACGGGCGGCACCATCGATCAGGTGCGCGACGTCAAGCTCGGTCGCTACGCCCTCGACGACCTGCGCCTCGTCGCCGTGGTGGTGGGCACCGACAGCCCCTACGCCATGGTGGTCGACCCGTCGCACTCGGGCACCATCCTCCGCCGCGGCATGTACGTGGGCCGCCAGGAGTTCGTGCAGACCCCGCAGGGCGGGTACAACACCCACTGGCGCGTGGCCCGCATCGAGCCCGGGCGCTACCACCAGGTGGCCGACGGCGACTACGAAGAGGTCCCCGCGGCGGTGGTCTTCGAGCGCAGCAACGCCCTCGACGCGACCGCCCAGGTGGTCGAGCGCACCATCACCCTCACGTCGGGCGTGGCCGGCATGCAGACCCAGGCGGCCGGTCCCTCCATCGGCCCCATCCCCGGGGTGAGCGGCCCGACGCCGGGCTACCTCCCCTCCAACCTCGGCGGCGGTGTTGGTACCGGTCAGCCCGCCAACGGCTCGCTCCTGGGCACCCAGGCGGCCGTGCAGCAGGCCGTCCGCGGCTCGGCGCCGCCTCCGCCCACCACCACCACCGTGGTGGTGCAGGTGCCCCCGCAGGCCCCCACGATGGCGCCCGCGCCCCCGTCGAACGCCCCTCCCCCGGTTCAGGTCTTCAACGGCAGCAGCAACACGACGCGCTGAGCGTCGTCGGCGAGGCCCCTCACGCGCGTGTGCGATGAGGGGCGTCGCACCCTTGCGTCTACGGTTGTTCTCAACGTTGTTCGAAGAGCGGTGCGAGGGGCGCCCCAAACGACAACGCCCCCGCCGCGGGTGCGACGGAGGCGTCTTCGTGCGTGGGCCCCTCGCAGGGCCTCGATGCGGAGCGAATCAGCTCGCGGACTTGGCGTCGGCGACCACGGTGACCTTGAAGGTCGCGGTCACTTCCGGGGCGAGCTTCGCCGTCACCTGGTAGGTGCCGAGCGCGCGGATGTTGTCGACCGAGAGCTTCTTGCGGTCGACGTTGAAGCCCTTCTCTTTGAGGGCGCTCTCGAGGTCACGGGTGGTGACCGAGCCGTAGAGCTTGCCTTCGCCGCCGACGGAGCGGGCGATGGTGAGCTCGACCGCGGCGAGCTTCGCCGCCGAGCCGAGGGCTTCGCTACGGAGCTTCGCGGCCTTCTCGGCGGCGAGCTTCTTCTGGTGCGCGAAGCGAGCGACGTTGCCTTCGCTGGCGGGGAGCGCGATACCCTGCGGGAGCAGGAAGTTGCGCGCGAAACCGGCGGAGACCTTCACGACCTCGCCGCCCTTGCCGAGCTTGACCACGTCGCGAGACAGAACCACGTGGATTGCCTTGCCCATTGCAGTTACCTCAGTTGCCCGCGGTGGTGAAGGGCAGCAGCGCGATCATGCGGCCACGCTTGATGGCCACCGTGAGCAGGCGCTGGTGCTTCGAGCAGTTGCCCGAGATGCGACGCGGAACAACCTTGCCGCGCTCCGTGAGGAAGAACCGCAGGGTGTTCGAGTCTTTGTAATCGATGAAGTCGGTGTGACCCGCGCAGAACTTGCAGATCTTCTTGCGGCCGCCGCGACGGCGCTGCTGAAGGTTCTCCGCGGCGATCTCCGCCGCTCCGCCCGCGTCGACGCCGCTCTTGTCGTCGCCGAAATCGTTGCTGTAGTTGCGTGCCATGGCTCAGTTCTCCGTTGCGCTCACGCGTCGCCCGCGGGGGCCTTGGTCTCGGTCGGCTCGGTCGGCTCGGTCGGCTCGGCGCGCTCGGGGGTGAACTCGGGAGCGCGGCGCGGGGGCAGGTCGTCGGAGAGCCCGAGCTGCGCCTCGAAGCTGTCTTCGCGGTCGTCTTCGTCGGGGGTGACCTCGATGCGACGTACCTTGACCTCTTCGGGGTCGACGGTGACGGTGCTCGTGTCGATGTCCTTCGCGAGCTGCACGGTCATGTAGCGGAGCACCGTGTCGAGCATGCGCAGGTTGCGCTCGAGCTCCGACACCGTGCCGCGGTAGCCGAGGAAGCGCACGTAGACGTAGACGCCCTTGCGCTGCTTGCCGACCGGGTACGCGAGCTTGCGCTTGCCCCAGCTCTCGACCTTGGTAAGACGCCCGTGCGTCGCTTCGATGGCCGAGACCGCGCGCGAGATGACCTTCTCCGAGGTCTCGGCGTCGATGTCGGGGCGCAGGATGAACACGGTCTCGTAGTCCGTGGCCCGCTTGGGATCGATCACAATCTCAGTGCTCATGAATCGTTGTCCTCCTGGACGGATTCGGCCCCGCGCAAATGCCGACGCGGAGCGAGGACGCCTCTCGACGGCGTATTCCGTCGAAAGGGGCGCGGTGAGTAACACACTCTCTCCGCGAACACCAGAGGCACGCTCAGGCTTTTCGCGCCTTGGGCCTCACGTTGGCTTTGTTCATCGCCGCGTCGACGCCCTGCACCACCGCGAGGGCCACGGCGTCGGCCGCGCGCGCGAGCACGTCGGGCAGCGTAACCTGCTCTTCTTTGGTGAAGCCCGCGAGCACGAAGCTCTCGACGGTGCCCACCGTGGGGCGCCCGATGCCGACCCGCACGCGGGCGTAGTCGGGCCCGATGGCGGCGGTGATGTCGCGCAGCCCGTTGTGGCCCCCGTGGCCGCCGCCGAGCTTGGCGCGCACGTCGCCGTACGCGAGGTCGAGGTCGTCGTGGACGACGAGGATCTCCTGCGGCTTGAGCCCCATCTGCTGCACGGCGCGCTGCACGGCGCGGCCCGAGAGGTTCATGAAGGTCTGCGGCTTGAGCATCGTGACCTCGTGGCCCACGAGCACCCCGCGCGCCGCGAGGCCGACGAACTTCTCGCGCCACTCGGAGCCCGACGCCCGCTCGTGCACGAGGTCGAGCGTGAGAAAGCCGGCGTTGTGGCGGTTGTTTCGGTACTGCGGCCCCGGGTTGCCCAGGCCTACGATGAGCTTCATGGGCCGCGTCTCGGTGCGTGGCGGGAGAGATCTCCGCGCGTCGGGGAGCCCCGCACACGGCGGAGGCCCCGACGCGCAGCGGGTCTCAGATCACTTCTTCTTCGCGGCGGGAGCGGCGGCCTTCGCGTCCTTCGCGGGGGCGGCGGCGGCCGCGGGCGCAGCGGCGCCGGGCGCAGCAGCGGCCTTCTCTTCCTTCTCGGGGGCCACGATCGAGGCGACGGTCTGGCCGGCGTCGAGCTTGACCGTCACGCCCTCGGGGAGGCCGAGCTCGCGCACGTGGAGGCTCTGACCGAGCTCGAGGTTCGTCACGTCGGCTTCGATCTTCGCGGGGATCTTGTCGGGCGTCGTGACGACCGGCAGCTCGCGGTAGATCTGGCGCAGGATGCCGCCCTGCGTGGCGACGCCCTTGGACTTGCCCGTGAGCACGAAGGGCACGGGCACCACGATCTTGCGGTCGAGGGTGACCTTGTAGAAGTCAGCGTGCTCGAGGGCGCGCGTGACGGGGTGGTACTCGTACGACTTGAGGAGCGCGAGGCTCGAGACGCCGTCGACCGAGAGGGTGACCACCGTGTTGCGGCCGAGGGGGGCGTTGAGAATCGCCTTCACGTCCTTGGCGTAGATGGCGATCGGGTGGCCCTCTTCACCGGGGCCGTAGGCCACCGCGGGGAGCTTGCCCTCGTTGCGGACGCGGCGGGCGGGGCCCTTGCCGGTGCCCGAGCGGGTGGTGGCGGTAACCGTGATGCTGGTCGTGGTCATGGGTGGTCTCGGTGATCTTTCTCCCCCATCCGTTCGGCGCAGGGCGCCTCGCGGCCGTGGGACCCTCGCGCGACGACCTTCGCCGCTCATCGAGGGGGGGTCGGGCTCCTACTCCAACACCCCCCTTCGTGTCTAGAGGGCGGAGGCGCTACGCCAGGAAGGGATCGTCGGCCTCGATGAGCTCCGGGGGCGCGAACGAGAAGGTGTCTCGCACGAAATCCCAGAAGGCCTTGCGGCGCCCGTCGTCGATGTTGGTGAACTCGATGCCGAGGCCCTGCGCCTCGCCGGGCGCGCTCGCGCGGCTCACCGCGGCGTCGAGCACGAAGACCGCGCGGGTGATGGGGTGCACCACGTCGATGATGATGGCCGTGCCCACGGGGAGCACCAGGTCGGTCACGATGAACATGCCGCCCTGCGACACGTCGCGGCTGTAGAGCGTGCGCAGCTCGTCGACGGAGCGCAGCTCGAGCTCGAGGCCCGCGGCCACGCGGGGAAACTCGCGGCGGATGGGCTCCGGCGAGGCCGGCGGCGCGATCGACACGGGCTTCACGATCGCCTCGGGGTGCGTGCGCTCCATGCGGTTTACAAACGCCGACCAGGTGGCGTTGGTGGTCTTGTCGACGGCGTAGAACTGCACCCCGACGCCGAGCACGCGCCCGCCCGCGTTGCCCCGCGGCACGCAGTGAACGGCCATGCCGTGGAGCGAGAGCTTCTCGCCCGTGTCGGAGAGCTCGAGCTCGAGCTTCACGAGCTGGCGCAGCTCGGGCGGCGTGTCGGTGCGCAGGAAGACCCCGCGGAACCCGATGTCTTCCGTGAGCAGGTCGAAGCGCTCCCGGCCGTACCGCAACGTCGCGCGCATGAGCACGCGAAACCTCTTGTCGATCCGCAGTTCCTTACCCCGCATGAAAATAGCGGTAACTGGTATGGGCCCGCGTGACAAGCGCGCGTTGGCGCCGAGGCGCTAATGCACCTTCGCGTGTTCGAGCCTCGCACACCCCGCGCGCCGCGGGGCCGCGACGCGACTACACGAAGAGCGAGCTGATCGAGTCGCTGTTGTGAATGCGCCGGATGGCCTCGGCGAGGAGCTTCGACACCGTGGCGACGCGGAACTTCGAGCAGTTCTTCGCCTCGTCGCGCAGGGGGATCGAGTCGGTGACGATCACCTCGGTGAGGGGCGAGTCGACGATGCGGTTCACCGCGGGGCCCGAGAGCACCGCGTGGGTGGCCGCGGCGTAGATCTTTCGCGCCCCCTCGGCGTGGAGCGCGCGCGCCGCGTTGGTGAGCGTGCCCGCCGTGTCGATCATGTCGTCGAGGAGCACGCAGTCGCGGCCCTTCACGTCGCCGATGATGTGCATCACCTCGCTGACGTTGGCGCGCTCGCGGCGCTTGTCGATGATGGCCAGCGAGGCGTTGAGGCGCTTGGCGTAGGCCCGCGCGCGCTCGACGCCGCCCGCGTCGGGCGACACCATCACGGGCTCCTCCATCGGGATGGCGCGCAGCTGGTCGAGCAGCACGGGCATCGCGAAGAGGTTGTCGACGGGGATGTTGAAGAAGCCCTGAATCTGCCCCGCGTGCAGGTCGACGGTGACCACCCGATCGACGCCCGACGTGGCGATGAGGTCGGCCACGAGCTTGGCGGTGATGGGCGTGCGGCCGGCCACCTTGCGGTCTTGCCGCGCGTAGCCGTAGTAGGGCATCACGGCCGTGATGCTCGCCGCGCTCGACCGACGCAGGGCGTCGGCCATGATGAGCATCTCCATGATCGAGTCGTTCACGGGGGTGCACGTGCTCTGCAGCAGGTACACGTCGACGCCGCGCACGTTCTCACCGATCTCGACGGCGATCTCGCCGTCGGAGAAACGCCCGACCTTCACCCGACCCAGCGGCACTTCGAGATATCCCGCCATGGCCGCCGCGAGG
Source organism: uncultured delta proteobacterium (assembly GCA_903885885.1). Classification (GTDB taxonomy): domain Bacteria; phylum Myxococcota_A; class Polyangia; order Polyangiales; genus CAISKJ01. The sequence continues at coordinate 1,944 of CAISKJ010001823.1, read as the reverse complement.
GGCGCATTGGCGTTGCCCGAGAAGAGAGAGATCGACTTGAACATCGCTCCGCCTCGCCCTTGAAATTTGCGCTACCAGAATGAGCCCAGCGGCCATTGCGGGGGCGCAAGTTGTCGTTCGCGAGCGGCGTCTAACACCCCATCAGAACGGGTGTCAAACGTTCCGCCGAAACGCGTGCGTCGCGCGAGCGCGGCGCGCACTCGGCGCATCGCGGCGCGAGGGCGGTGTGATAGCGTCGCGCGCGGGTCGGCGACCTCTCATGCGCAGCGCAATTGCACTCACGCTCGCCCTCCTCGCGGGCGCTTCTACGGCGAGCGCGCAGACGGCGCCCGCGCGCGACGACGAGGGCGCCAACGAGGCCGTCGTGCGCCGCGCCCGGCCCGCGCGCGAGGCCACGCGGCGCACCGTCGACGCCCAGGAGGTGCAGCGCATCCCGGGCACCAACGGCGACGCGCTGCGCGCGATTCAGAACATGCCCGGCGTCGCGCGGCCGCCCTTCGCCACGGGGCTCATCGTGGTGCGCGGCGCGGCCCCCGAAGACACGGCCATCTTCGCCGAGGGCGGTGAGATTCCGCTCGTGTACCACTTCGGCGGGCTCACGAGCGTGTTCCCGTCGGACCTGCTCGACCGCATCGATTTCTATCCGGGCAACTTCGCGGCGCGCTACGGCCGCGTCTCCGCGGGCGCCATCGACGTGGGGCTGCGCTCTCCCCGCGGCGACCGCTTTCACGCGATGGCGCAGGCCAGCGTGATCGACGCGGGGCTTCGCATCGAGGGGCCCATCGCGCGCAACCTCACCTTTCTCATCGCGGCGCGGCGCAGCTACCTCGACGCCACGCTGGGGCTCGTGTCCGACCTCCTGCCCTTCGCGTCGATCAAGCTCCCGGTGTACTGGGACTGGCAGGCGATGGTCGAGTGGCGGCCCACGGCGCGCGACCGCGTGCGCCTCCTCGGGTTTGGCTCCGACGACTCGCTCGCGTTTCTCTTCACCGAGCCGCAAGACGTCGACCCCACCCTCAGCGGCCGCGTCGACACGGGCCTGTGGTTTCACCGCGCGCAGGCCGTGTGGGAGCACCAGTTCGCGGGCGGCGCCTCGCTGCGCGCGATGCTCTCGGCGGGCCGCGACGTCAACGACGTGCAGTTCGCCCGCGTGGCCAGCCTGCGCGTCGACCGCGCGCCCGTGAGCGCCCGCGTCGAGTACGCCCGCACGGTCGCCCCCGGCACGCGGTGGAACGTCGGCGTCGACCTCGCCGCGGGGCCCGCGCGCTTCACCTTTCGCGGGCCGCGTCCGCCCGGTCTCGGCAGCGGCGTGGTCACCTCGACGGCCGACCTCGAGCCCGTCGCCACCGACGCCGCGGGCACCCTGCTGCGCCCCGCCCTGTGGACCGACCTCGAGCTGTCGCCCTCGCCCGACGTGCGCTTCGTCCCCTCGCTGCGCATCGACTATTTTCACGACATCGGGCGCGTCACCGTGTCTCCGCGCGTGGCCTTTCGCGTGCGCCCCGCGGCGCGCTGGTGGGTGAAGGGCGGCGTCGGCCTCTTCATGCAGCCGCCGCAGTTTCAGCAGACGCTCGACGCGCCCAACCTCGCCTCGACGTCGAACCAGCGCGTGGGCAACCCTGCCCTCTTGCCGCAGCGCGCGCTGCACTACAGCCTCGGCGTCGAGCACGATTTCTCGTCGGCCATTTCGCTCTCGGCCGAAGGCTTCGTGCGCACCGTCGACGACCTCGTGGCGCAGTCGGGCGACCCCAGCGCGCGCGTGCCCTACACCAACGCGGGCGCCTCGCGCGCCTACGGCATGGAGCTTCTCCTCCGGCACCGCGCCACGTCGCGCTTCTTCGGGTGGATCGCGTACACCCTCTCGCGCACGGTGATTCGCGCGCGGCCCGACCAACCCTACGACCTCACCGACTTCGACCAGACGCACATTCTCACCGCCGTGGG
>CAISKJ010001822.1 GCA_903885885.1 uncultured delta proteobacterium | reverse complement strand
ACGCGGTGTCCCCTACTAGCGGTCGATCTGGGATGTCGCGACAGCTCTTCGAATACCACCCCGTGCTTGGGTACCGCTTCGTGCCCAACCTCAAGGCGCGTGTGCCCCACGAGTCCGGGGGCTACCTCGTGCAAGCCAACGAGGCGGGCTTTCGTTCGAACCGCGCGGTCCTCCGCGAGCGCACCGCGGGGATGCGCCGCGTGCTGCTCTTCGGCGACTCGTTCACCGCGGGCGACGGCGTTTCGAACGGGCGCCGCTACGCAGACGCGCTCGAGTCGAAGGTGCGCGCGCTCGAGGTCTACAACTACGGGCTCTCGGGCACGGGCACGGACCAGCAGTATCTCGCGTGGCGCGAGTTCGGGCGCGAGGTCGAGCACGACGCGGTGGTCATCGCGGTGCTCGTCGAGAACGTGCGCCGGGTGATGGCCCGCTACCGCCGCTATCACGACGCGAGCGGCCTCGAGCGCGTGTACGCCAAGCCCTACTACACCCTCGACGGCGAGGCCCTCACGCTGCACCACGTGCCGCCCCGCAAAGAGCCGCTCGACGAGCACGAGCTGCCCGCCGAGGAGCGCGAGGCCGTCGACCGCGGCGGGCGCTTCGCCCTCTTGCGCCAGGTGGTGACCGCCGTGGGCGCCAAAGACGTCGTGCAGCGCCTCACGCGCTACCAGCCCGTGCCCGACTACGACAGCGCCACCACGGCGGGCTGGCGCCTCATGCGCGCGATTCTCTCGCAGTGGGTTCGCGCCTCGTCGAAGCCCGTGCTCGTGATGCCCATTCCGCTCTATCAGCACATCGAAGAGACGAGCGACGCGGCGCCGTACCAGTCGCGCTTTCGCGAGCTCTGCGCCGAGCTGGGGTGCGCCCTCCACGACCCGCTCCCCGACCTGTTGAGCTACCCCCTCGAGCAGCGCCGACGCTTTCGCTTCGAGAAGGATGTGCACCCGACCCCCGAGGGACACGAGGCGCTCGCCGCCTCGCTCGCGCCCGCGGTCGAGCGCGTTCTCTCGTAGCGCCCCGCAGCGCGACACCCCGCAGCGCCTCCTTCCTACGCACAGGTTCAAACGCCGATGGCGAAGACGATCCTCGGAATCTCAGCGTTCTACCACGACTCCGCGGCGGCCCTCGTGCGGGGCGGCGACATCGTCGCAACCACACAGAAAGAGCGCTTCTCGCGCAAGAAGCACGACCCGCGCTTTCCGCGCCACGCGATCAACTACTGCCTCGAGGAGGCCTTCATCGAGGCCTCGGACCTCGACGCCGTGGTCTTCTATGACAACCCCATCGCCACCTTCGACCGCGTGGTCGAGAATTCGATCGCTGTGGGCCCCCGCGGGCGCGACCAGTTCGTGAAGGCCGCGGGGTCGATTCTCGGCAACAAGGTGTGGGTCAACGAGCACGCGCGCCGCGCCCTCGGCTCGCTGGGCCGCGAGGGTCGCGTGCTCTTCGCCGAGCACCACATGGCCCACGCCGCGAGCGCGTTCTATCCGTCGCCCTTCGAGCGCGCGGCCATTCTCACCCTCGACGGCGTCGGCGAGTGGGCCACCACCAGCCTGGGCGCGGGCGACGGCAACCGCGTCGAGCTCTTCGCCGAGATCGACTACCCCCACTCGCTGGGCCTGCTCTACAGCGCCGTCACGTACTTCTGCGGCTTCAAGGTCAACTCCGGCGAGTACAAGCTCATGGGCCTCGCGCCCTACGGCGAGCCTCGCTACTACGACACCCTCCGCGCGCATCTGGTCGACGTGCGCGACGACGGCTCGTACCGCCTCGACACGTCGTACTTCGGGTACCTCGAGGGCATGGTGATGACGAACGAGCGCTTCGCGTCGCTCTTCGGCGGCCCCGCGCGCCAGCCCGAATCGCGCATCACGCGGCGCGAGATGGATCTCGCCGCGAGCGTGCAGAAGGTCACCGAAGAGATCGTGCTGAAGACCGCGCGTCACCTGCGCAAGGTCACCGGCGAGAAGAACCTGGTGATGGCCGGCGGCGTCGCGCTCAACTGCGTGGCCAACGGCAAGCTCGTGGCCGAAGGGGT
>CAISKJ010001821.1 GCA_903885885.1 uncultured delta proteobacterium | reverse complement strand
GTGCTCGACGCGCACCCCGACGCGGTGAGCGTGCGCACGTCGTTGCTCTACACCCTCGCGCCCGACGATCGGCAGGCGGCCCTCGCGCTCGACCTCGCCGCGGGGCGCGCCCAGGGCGCCCTCTTCACCGACGAGATCCGCTGCCCGGTGCTGGCCACGGAGCTCGCCCGCGCGCTGTGCGAGCTCGCGCAGAGCCCGTACCGCGGCGTGCTCCACGTGGCGGGGCCCGAGGCGCTGAGCCGTCACGCGTTCGGCGCCCTGCTGGTGCGGTATCACGGCGGCGACGCGGCCGCGCTCCCCGCCGCGCGAAGCGCCGACCAGCCCGTGCGCAGGCCGCGCAACCTCGCGCTGTCGAGCGCGCGCGCGCGGTCCCTCCTGCGCGCGGCGCTGCGCGGGCCTACCGCGGTGTTGCGAGGGTGAGCGTCAGCCGCGCGGAAAGCGCGCGCCCACGGCCTCTTCGTAGCGGGCGAGCACGCCCGCGCGCGTCGGAAAGCGCACCGCCTGGAGCGCCACGCACACCGCGAAGAAGGGCCCCGCGAGGCGCAGCCCCCCGCCCAGAAAGCCCAGCGTGAAGCCGAAGTTGGCGACGGCCTCGGCGAGCGCCATGCCCACGATGAAGGGCGCGTACCCCGTGCGAAACGCCGCCGCCTCGGCCGCCGCGGGGTCGGCGAGCACGCGCGTCGTGGTGGCCGTCGCGGCCTCGCGAAACCCGTGGTCGCCCTGGTCGGCGTAGGTCTGGTCGTCGCGCGTGGCGGGCTCGGAGCGCTCGGCGCGGCGGCGGGCCATCACGCGCGGGAGCGCCACGCTCAGCGCCGCCACGAAGAGCGCGCACGCCGAGATGCCGGCGACGAGCACCGCGTCGGGGCCCTGCGCGGCGGCCTCGGCCTTCTGTGTCACGACGAGGATCAGGGTGTACAGGCCGGGCGTCACGATGAGCGCGCCCCACAGAACCTGCATGGTGAAGAGCGACGGGCTCCGCGGCGTGGTCAACATCGGCGACGAGTGGTACCGCCACAGCGGCCCCGCGCGCAACGGCCCGCTCAGCGCGCCGGGAGGAGCGACAGGAGGTAGTCGCGCGGGCTCGCGTAGCGCAGGTCGCTCGCGCACTGCATCGTGGCCTCGACGCGCTGCGACCCGAGGGTGAGCACCGCGCGGCCGTCGGCGCCGAGTTCGAAGCGTTCGAAGCCCCGCGCCGCCATCGAGCCCGCGCGCGTCGCGTAGCGCGTGGCCGTGGCGTCGCGCGTGGCGGTGAGCTCGGTGTGGTCGGCGGTGAAGCTCGCGCCGACGCTCCACCCGAGCGCGGGGAGCGCGGCGCCCTCGACGGCGAGGGTGATCGTGGCGTCGAGCGGGTCTGTCGCGAAGCCGACGTCGGGCGTGATCGACGCGTCGGTGTACACGCGCAAGCGCTGGGCGCGCAGGCGTCCGCCGCCGGGGAGGTCGGCGAGGCACGTGTCGGCCGTCACGCGGCGCGCGCGCACGAACACGTCGCGGGGCACGGGCCACGCGGCCGCTTCGGCGAGCGCGATGCGACCGCCGGGCTCGAGCGAGCGGGCCTGCTTGAGCACCAGGCGCGCGGGGCGCACCACGCCGTCGCGCTGCGCGGGCCACCCGGCGAGCATGTCGTGAAACTCGAAGTCGAGCGTGAGCGTGCGACCGGCGCGGGCCGCGGCGCGCGCGCCGTTCTCGCCCGCGAGCCACGCGGCGGTGACGCGCGCGGTGTCTTCGAAGAGGTGTTGGAGCACGGGCTCGGCGAGGAGGTCGGCGCCCGGCGAGAGCGTCGAGCGGCGCACGCGCTCGATGCGCAGCGCGCTGCTCCCGCGGGCGCGGGTGATGCGCAGCACCTCGGGGAGAATGGTCGGGTCGGGGTTGGCCACGCTCTGGTCGCCGGCCTGCACGTTCACCTCGAGGCGCGCCTCGTCGGCGCTGTTGGGCGGAAGCCGCGTGAAGGTGCACACGCCCGTGGCGCGCTCGAGGGCGTCGTCGAAGCGCGGGTGCACCATCACGGCCATGGCGGGCGTAAGGTGGTCGATGCCCTCGACGCGGCGCTCTTCGAAGGCCTCGAAGCCCCAGAACGAGCCCCACACGCGCAGAATGGCGCGCTCGACGGTCTTCGCCTGGTCCGAGCTGCGGGGCTGCAGGGCTGCGTCGATGAAGCCCGTAAACGACTCGTAGAGGCCCGCGCCGTTGAAGCCCTCGACGTCTTCGACGTTCGACGACGAGCGAAAGCGAATGCCCTGCGTCACGGCGAGGTCGCCGTAGGCCGCGCGCAGCGCCGTCATGATCTCGGCGAGGGCGCTCGGCGCCATGGGGGTGGCCTCGACGAGGCCGCGCACGCCGCCGCCGCGCGCGAGGTCGCCGGTGGCCGTGCCCGCGGGGTTGTCGCGCAGAAACGCGTCGCCCCACACGCCGTCGGCGGCGCCGGGGTTGCGCGCCCGAAACGCCGCCATGCCCTCGAGGGTGACGTGGCGCACGCGGGCGTCGGCGTCGAAGCGCGGGGCGCGCAGGGCGGCCTCGATGCGCGCGCG
>CAISKJ010001820.1 GCA_903885885.1 uncultured delta proteobacterium | reverse complement strand
CTCGCGCAGCTCGCGCGGGGCGCGTCCAACCTGCGCATCGCGCACGTGATGGGCTGCGCCGAGCGCACCGTCGAGGTGCACGTGACGCGGCTCCTGGCCAAGCTGGAGTGCGCCACGCGCGCCGAGGCCATCGCGCGCACGCTGGCCTGAGCCGGGCGCGTACGTACTGCCCACGATGGCCGCGGCGGTGGCCGTGGGCGGAGCCTCGTTGCATGAGCGAGTAGACCGAGCAGGGGATGACGCGCGCGGCGCCGTGGCTCGACGACTCCATTGCAGGGCGCGCCACGCGCGCGTGTCTGCGCACCATGCGCAGCGAGGGCATCGACCTCGTGTGGGCCGTCGCGGGCACCTCGCTCCTACCGTCGTACGCCGACGATCCGCCGGCCCGCGTCTCGTGGGGCGAGCACGCGTTGCTCATCGAGCGCTTCGCCGAGGCGATGGGCGGCCCGGGTGCGCTCGAGGCGGTGTTCGAACGCGATCAGCGCGAGGCGATGCCGCTGCTCGCGCTGCTGGTAGCCAGCGTGCTCGACCCCGTCGACCTCTACCGCCTGATGGACGAGGTGTTCGCTCCGTCGCTCTACCCGATGTTCGTGATCCAGTTTCGCGTGCGCGACGACGGGACGCTCGAGGTCGAGGGGCACCTCCCCGAACCCTACCGCCCCTCGCGGGCCTTCATGCACGCGATGGTGTGGCTTCACCGCGGCGCCCCGCGCATGATCGGTTTGCCCGCGTCGGTGCTCGTGGCCGAGACCACCGGGCGGAGCGTGCGAATGCGCATCACGCCGCCCCGGCGCGCGAGCCCCGCGGGGAGTGTCGTCGACGTGTCGCGCGACGAGCTCGCCGCACGTGTGGCCGAGCGCGCGGCGGCGTGGTCGTTGACGCCGCGCCAGCGCGAGGTGCTCGCGGGCGTGGCCGAAGGGCTCACCAACAAGGAGCTATGCGAGCGCCTCGGGTGCTCGCTGCCCACGGTGGAGACCCACATGAGCGCGCTCTTGCGGAAGGCCGGCGCGATGAGCCGTGGCGAACTGACGGCGGCGCTGTGGAGCGGCGGTCGAGGCACGCGCAGGGTGTGACCGCGCGACGAGACCCGTGGGGCCATGGCGCATCCGCGCAGGTGGCGGCCCGCCACCCCCTCGCCACCCGCCGCCACCCCCGTTCCGCCACCCTGCGTTTCGCGAAGTGACTTCCCTGTAGTGACTTCGCGCGATGGCACCGGCTTCGCTCGGTGGCCCCGCGTGACGCGCACCCCCTTCGACCAGTTTGCCAAGGCGCTCGTGATCGCGCGCGAGTCACCCTTCGGTGACATCGTCTCCGAGCAGGAGATCGACGGCGACGCGCTGTACGCGGACCTCGCCATCACGCCTGACCGCGCGCGGCTCCCGCGGCGTCCCCGCGACGCGCTCGACCGCATGGCGCGCATCGCATCGCTGTGGGAGTTCTATCATCAGGCGCCGTCGTTCGAGGGGCTTCTCGGGTGTGTGCACAAGCTCCTCGGATGGCAGCACGCCCGCGCGACGAAGGCACGCGCCGCGGGGCTCCGCGCTCCGCCGCGGGCGGTGCTGTGGGTCGTCTCCGCGGGGCTCCCGCGCGCGGTGCTGCGCCTCGAGCGCTTCACGCGCATGAAGGGGTGGCCGCGGGGCTTCTACGCGGGCCCGTTGGCGGGCTGCGTGCGCCTCGTGGTGGTGAGCGAGCTGCCGCGCACGCGCGCGACGCTGCTCCTGCGGCTCATGGGCGCGGGGCGCACGCTGCGCGACGCGATCGACGATCTGAGCGCGTTGCCACGCGAGGCGCCCGAGCGCATTCTGGCGCTGCCGCACCTCGAGAGGCTTCGCATCGCGCCGCCTGCCACGGAGGAGAGTCTCGTGAACCGAAAGCAGTTTCTCAAAGCCACCGAGCAGTTGCACCTGCAGTACGTCGACACCATTCGCCAGGAGGGCATCACGCAGGGCATCGAGCGCGGTATCACGCAGGGCATCGAGCGCGGTATCACGCAGGGCATCGAGCGCGGTATCGCACCCCTCGCGAGCCTGTTCTCGCGGCGCCTCGGTCGCGGGCTCACAACCGACGAGCATCGCACCCTCGCGGCGCGCCTCGACACGCTCGGCCCCGCGCGCCTCGGCGACGTCGTGCTCGACCTCGACGCGCCCGCCCTCGACGCCTGGCTCCGCGACCCCGACGCCCTCTGAACGCAGCACTCCCCCGGTGCGTCTGCCGCCCTTCACCCGCCGCGGCGGGCCCTTGTCGCCTCGACGAAGGGCATCGCGGCCGCCGCCGACGCGGCGACCACCGGGTGCTCCTCGAGGCGCTGCTTGTAGGCCACGATCGGCTCCGGGAGCGCCACGCCCTCGGTCTCGGCGTAGTGCGCGGCCACCGCGGCCGAGAGGTCGCCGAGCGTGATCGCGTCGCCGAGAAGGTAGCGCCGACCGTCGGCGAGCTCGCGCTCCCACAGCGACCACGCGATTGCCATCGTGGCGACGGTCTCGTCGCGCTGCTTGTCGGACTTGTCCCAGAAGAACTTGCCGATGGGCGTGAGCAGGTAGTGATCGCCGAGGCGGTCGAAGTGACGCGCCTTCGCGGCGTGCGCGTCGGGGATGAGCCGCCGCGGACCGCGCGCCTCGAGGTGCTCGAGGATCGACGTCGATTCGAAGACGCTCGTGCCGTCGTCGAGCTCGAGCACGGGCATCTT
>CAISKJ010001819.1 GCA_903885885.1 uncultured delta proteobacterium | reverse complement strand
CCACGGGGCCCACGCGGGCGCCGCCGCCGAGGGTGAGCGCGGCCGTCCACTGGGTGTACGCCGCCGCGGGCGTGGCGGCGAGGGTGAGGGCGAGGGTGAGTGGGGCGGTCGCCCGCACGGCGCAGGGCTCCGCTCAGCGCACGAGCCGCGGGAGCGCGCCGCGGAGTACGTCGGCGCTCACGGGCGTGTCGGGGTTGACCATCACCGTGGTGTCGTAGGGCACCACGGCCGAGCCGCCGGTGCCGTAGTCGCGGTGCAGGTGCGCGATCTGCCAGCCGGGCTGCAGGTCGGCGACGGGCGACTCGGCGAAGGAGGCCGCGGGGGTGCCCTCGCCGCGCCAGGCCACCACGAGGGGGCCGAGGCCGCGCGTCTCGTCGGTGGCGGCGTCGTAGCGGCCGTTGTCGTCGCGGTCGTCGTACACGAAGGTGAAGGCCGTCGCGACGGGCACGCCGTAGGCCGTCGACTGCGCCTCGGCGGGGGGCGCCCCGGCCTGCACCACGAAGTAGACCGCGTAGCCCTGCGGGCCGAAGGTGAGGGCCGCGCCGTTGGTCTCGAGGGGCCCGGCGGCGCCCGCGCGATCCCACAGGAGGGCGAAGCGCGGGTGCAGGAGCGGGCGCATCCCCGTGACGGGCGCGAGCTGCGCGACGCCCGTGGCGTTGAGGTTCGTGCGCGTGGGCGACGTGGGCGCGCGGGCGAGGGTGGTGCGCGAACTCTCGCCGACGCCCATGTAGGCGAGCGAAATGGTGCCGTCGGCGTTGCGCGTGAAGCGGAACTCGGGCGCTCCGCCCGCCACGGTGAAGGTGTTCGTCGCGTCGTCGAGGAGGCCCGGCGCGGTGGTGCCCGTGGCGCTGTACCCGGTGTCTTCGGGCGTGGGCGCGGCGTAGGCGTAGAAGTGATCGCCCGCGAGGGTGCCGAAGGCCCAGCTCATGCGCGTGGGGCTGAGAAAGAACACCCCGTTGGTGCGCAGCGGCGTGGGCATGCCCGTCATCGGGTCGGTCACCGGCGTATTGCGGTCGTTGAGCACGATGCGCCGCCCCGCCGGGCCGGTGTAGTCCCACCCGACCACGCGCCAGCGACCGACGAGCGATCCCGTCGCGCCGCCATCACCCGGAGTCATCCCGCTGTCGGGCGAAACGGTTCCGCCATCACTCGGAGTCATCCCCGCGTCGGGCGAAACGGTTCCGCCATCACTCGGAGTCATCCCCGCGTCGGGCAGGGCCGGTGTGCCGGTGACCGTGTCGGAGCAGGCAGCGCCGCCGAGCAGCGACGCGATGGCGAGGAGCGATCCGCGGAGGTTCCCATTCATGGTGCCGCGCACTCTCGCGAGGATCGCCCCGTTTCGCAAGCGCCCACCGGGGCGTTTGGCGGATACGCGTGCGCCGTCGTCGCATACACTCGCGCGCCGTGATTCGCCTCACCCGCCCGTTCTTCTCCGACGATGAGTCGCTCGCTGTCACCGAGGTGCTCGCCTCGGGGATGCTCATTCAGGGCGCCCGCGTGGCCGCTTTCGAAAGCGCCACGGCGCGCTACCTCAGCGAGCTCGCCGCGCCGCCCCTCGACGGCCCCGTGCACGCCCTCGCCGTGGCCACGGGCACCAACGCCCTCGAGCTCGCGGTGGCCACCGTTCCGCGCGCGGGCGGCGCCTGGGGCGTCACCGACCGCGACGAGGTGCTGGTGCCCACGGTCTCGTGGCCCTCTCCCGGCCACGCGGTGTGCCTCGCGGGCGCCACGCCGGTGCTCGTCGACGTCGACCTCGACACCTGGTGCATCGACGCCGAGGCCGCGCGCCCGATGGTGACCGCGCGCACCGCCGCGGCCATCGCCATCGACCAGTTTGGCGTGCCCGCCGACGTGCCCGCGCTGCGCGCCGCGGTGGGCCCCCTCGACGTGATCGAAGACGCCGCGTGCGCCCTCGGCTCGACCCTCCGCGGCGTGCCCTGCGGCCTCACGGGCGACGCGGGCATCTACTCGTATCACCCGCGCAAGGTCATCACGACGGGCGAGGGCGGCATGTTTCTCACCCGCGACGGGGCGCGCGCCGAGCGGGTGAAGGCGCTGCGCAACCACGGCCAGTCGACGCCGGGCACCTTCGTGTGCGCCGGGCCCAACGCGCGCATGAGCGAGCTCCACGGGGCCCTCGGCGCGGTGCAGATGCAGAAGCTCGCGGTGATTCTCTCTCGTCGCCGGGCCCTCGCCGACGAGCTGCGCGCCGCGCTCCCGCTGCGGTGGCAGCGCGCGCCCGACGGCGCCGTGGCCAACCACCAGACGCTCGGCTGCGTGCTCCCGACGCCCACCCACGGCACGCTCGTCGAGGCCCGCGACGCGCTGCTCGTCGCCCTCCGCGCGGCCGGCGTCGAGGCGTCGATCTTGTCGTACGCGCTGCACCGACTGCCGCAGTTTCAGGCCTACGCGGTCAACCGCGGGCGGCGCTTTCCGGTGGCCGACCGGGTGGTCGACGGCGGCCTCGCGCTGCCGCTGCACCCGGGCATGACGAGCGCCGACGTGGCCGTGGTGATCGACGCCGTGCGCGCCCACGCGCAGTGGGCCTTCGGGCGATGATGCGCTCGACGGATCGCCCGGCGGGTGAACCCTCATCGTTCACCACATGCTCGTCGGCTTGCGCGCGAGCACATGGGTGCGTCGGTTTGCGCGCGGGCCCCCACCCCCGCATCCGCGCGCCCCGCCCCCGCGGGAGCGAGGGCAGGGCTGTGCATGCTGTGGGCGTGGACATGGACCGTCGAGGCTCGCGGCTGCCCGTGCGCTGCAAGGGCTCCGACACGCGCGTCCGGCGCCCGTCGGCGAAGCGTCTCCACGGCATGCAACGCGCGGGAGCCCGCAGCGCCAGCCCTTGCAGCGCAAGGGCAGCCCT
>CAISKJ010001818.1 GCA_903885885.1 uncultured delta proteobacterium | reverse complement strand
GGCGCGCTTGTCGACGAACTCCTGCGCGTAGTTCTCGCCGAAGTCGCGCAGGCCCACGGCGTAGGCGGCGCGCACCACCGCGGCGGGCCACGTCTTGGTGACGGCCACGAGGTGCACGGTGGCGGGGTCGCGGCCCGCGCGCTCGCACGCGACCGTGATGCGCGCGCGCACGGCGGCGAGGTTGGCCGCGATGACGTCGGGGGCGCTCACGTCGAGGGGTCGAGGGGAAAGCCGTCGAGGGCGCCCGCGCGGAGCAGCACCTCGACGACGCGGTGAACGGGGAGGCCCACCACGTTGTGGTAGCTGCCCTCGATGCGCTCGACGAAGGCGCCCGCGAGGCCCTGCACGCCGTAGCCGCCGGCCTTGTCGCGGCCCTCGCCGGTGGCCACGTAGCGCCGCACCTCGTCTTCGCTGAGGGTGCGAAACGTCACCGCGGTGGTCTCGGCGTAGGCGGGCGCGTCGAAGGCGTCGGCGCCGTGCACGACGAAGCCCGTGGTGACGTGGTGCGTGCGGCCCGACAGGAGGCGCAGCATGCGGCGCGCGTCGTCGTCGTCGCGGGGCTTGCCCATGAGCTCGCCGCCGATGTGCACGATCGTGTCGGCGCACAGCACCCAGCGACCGTCGCGCCACTGGCCCGCGCGGTTGATGGCGTACAGCACCGCGGCGCCCTTCTGGCGCGCGAGGCGCGTGGCCATCGCGTCGGGGCGCTCGGCGGGCAAGAGCTGCTCGTCGACGTCGACGGCGAACACCTCGACGGGCACGCCGACGGTGCGAAGGATCTCGAGCCGACGCGGAGACTGCGAGCCGAGCAGGAGCGGGTTTGACCGTGAAATGCGCTCGAGCATCACGCCTCCAATCGTGCCGCGGTTTGTGGATTCGTCAACATCGTGGACGCCCTCACGGGGCCGGTGCCCGACGGGGTTGCGGGCGCGCGGCGGGCCCCGGCGCACGGGCTGTTGGAGCCTCGGGGGTCATGTCGTGGGTGAAGGCGCTCTCGAGGTCGATGGCCCGCCCCCCGACGTTCATTTGCACGCGCAGCGAGCCGGCCGTGTGCCCGCGGCCCATGCACCCGCGACCGAGCTCGACGGAGGCCTCGCCCGTGGCGCTGCCCGAGCCGTTGACCCGCACGCCGCGCACGTTGGCGCCGGGCGGTGTGCTGAGCGTCATGGATACGCCGAGGAGCGCCGTCTGCGCGGGCCCTGCGCCGCGCACCTGCCGCAACGTGTAGGTCACGTCGACGTTCATGTCGAGCCCGCCGCCGGGCAACACATGAAAGGTGCGCGCGTCGTGCCACGCGGCGCCCACCGCGACGGGCGCCGCGGGGAGGATCGCGCCCATCTGATCGAGCGACGCGACCATGTCGTCGAGCACGGGGCGCAGCTCGGCGGGCACCGAGCCCACCGTGCGCCGCGCCGTGATGGCGCCGCGCGCGTCTTGCGTAAACTCGAGGGTGACGCCCGCGAAGGCCGACGCCGCGCGGCTTCGCATCGCCTCGGGCACGCCCTCGCCGGCGATGTCGAGCCGCACGATGCGGAGGCGCTGATCGGCCGCGCCGTCGGGGCGCACGCGCAGGGTCTCGACCTCGTGGGAGCCCGTGACCACCACGGGCGCCGCGCCCCCGGGGAGGGTCTGCGTGGTGCGCGTGACGTAGCGCGCCCGCTGCCCCGCCGCGTACTGGTACCGCAGCCGCGTGAGGCCCTGCGCCGCCGCGTCGGGGGCGCCGAGGGCCAGTGCGAGCGCGGCCGCGCAGGAGAGCGTCTTCACGGGAGGGACGCGCACCCTATCACCGATGCGCGGAGCCCACCACGTCGCGCAGCCGCGCGAAGCCCTCGCGCCGCAGCCGCGCGCCGAGCCCGCGGGCGATGTCTCGCGCGATCGTCGGGCCCTCGTAGATGAAGCCCGTGTACACCTGCACGAGCGACGCGCCGGCGGCGAGCTTCTCCCACGCGTCGTCGGCGGTGAACACGCCCCCCGCGCCCACGATGGGCACGCGCGCCCCGGCGCGGCGCCACAGGCGCGCGATCACCGCGGTGGAGCGCGCGCGCAGCGGCGCCCCCGAGAGGCCCCCCGCGCCCATCGCGGCGACGGCCTCGGCGGGCGCGCGCAGCGCGTCGCGCGAGAGGGTGGTGTTGGTGGCCACGATGCCCGCGAGGCGCTCCTCCCAGGCGAGGTCGGCGACGGCGTCGACGTCTTCGTCGGCGAGGTCGGGCGCGATCTTCACGAGGAGCGGCACCGCGCGGCCGTCGAGGGCGCCGCGCACGGCCCGCACGATGGGCCGCAGCGCGTCGACCGACTGCAGCGCGCGCAGCCCCGGCGTGTTGGGCGACGACACGTTGATGACCATGTAATCGGCGTAGGGGCCGAGGCGCCGCGCGCTCGCCGCGTAGTCGTCGGGCGCGTCTTCGAGGGCGGTGACCTTCGACTTGCCGAGGTTGACGCCGAGCACCACGCCGTCGGGCTTGTGGGCGCGCAGGGCGGCCTCGGCGGCCTCGGCGCCGGGGTTGTTGAAGCCCATGCGGTTGATCACCGCGCGGTCGTCGGCGAGGCGGAAGAGCCGCGGGCGCTCGTTGCCGGGCTGCGCGTGCGCGGTGATGGTGCCCACCTCGACGGCGCCGAAGCCCAGCGCCCCGAGGGCGTTGTAGAGCTCGGCGCGCTTGTCGAAGCCCGCGGCCACGCAGACCGGCGAGCGAAAGCGGAGGCCGAAGACCTCCATCGCGAGGGCGTCGTCGTCGCGGTGCCCGATCGTCGCGCGCAGCGCGGCGCGGGCGGTTTGCGACCGATGGGCGAGGGCGAGGCCGCGCGTGGCCACCTCGTGGGCGCGCTCGGCGTCGAGGGTGAACATCGCGGGGCGCACCGCGCGCTGATAGAGCGTACGCATCGCGCTCACCAGCCGCAGTCGATGGCGCGCGCGGCGCCGCCCGCGCCCTCGGCGCTTGTGATGACGAAGCCGCGCGGCGTGGCGTGCACGTAGCGGAGGTCGCACGCGACGGCGTCGGCGTGGTGCTGCGCCACCACGGCGCGCGCGGCCAGATCGACCACCACGAGGTCGCAGCCCGCGCTGCCCTCGGCGGGCGAGTGCAGCGTGAGGGCGCGGTCGCCCGAGACCGCAACGTCGACGAGGTCGCTCACGGGCGCGTTGACGGTGAAGCCCCCGCCGCCGCCGAGGAGGCGTTCGAAGCTCAGGCTCTTGCCGCCGAGGCCTGCGTTGGCCGACGGCTCTTCGGCGACGCGCACGCGCAGGCACCCGCCGCGGGGGCACGCCACGACGCCCTCGGCGCCGCCGGTGGGGCCCGTCCACAGCACCTCGCTCGCGGGGTCGACGATCCACGCGACGTCGAGCCCCGTGTCGCTGCGCTGCGCCTCGAGCACGGCCCGCGCGAAATCCCACCGGGCGCTGAGCGCGCGCACGCGCACGTCGACGACGCGCCCGTCGGCGTCGCGCTCGGTGAGCGGCTGCGCGGGCCCCAGCACCTCGCCGCGGGCGCCCAGGAGCTGGAACCACGCGCTCCCCGCATCGCACCCGTCGGCCGTACGCCGATGCCAGGTGAGCATCGCGCGGTCGGCCATCTCGGTGACGGTGGGGTCGCACGCGTTCTCGGGGAGCGCCGCGCGCACGGCCGCCAGGTCTTCGTGGCGCGCGTCGAGCGACACCACGCGGTGCCTGCGCCACTCGGGCACGCTGAGGTCGTCGTCGCGGTTGGCGCGCTCGCTGAGCACCGCCACGAAGCGCTCGCCGGCCCACCCGAAGGCGCCCTCGCGGAGGCCGAGGCGCGCGGCCACGTCGCCCTCGTCGCGGGCCCCGCGCCAGTGGAGCTCGTCGCCCGAGCCCACGCGGGCGTAGGCCCGTACGCCGTCGGGGCCGCGCGTCGTCCACGGCGAGCCCACCAGGGCCACGGCGGCCCCGCTGGCGAGCACGGGCGTCGGCGCGCCCACCACGCAGCGGTACGCGCCGTTGTTGGGGGAGTTCTCGGCTGCGAGCGGTGTCGCGCCGTCGGCCTCGGTCGAGGTGTCACGACCCGAGCAGCCCCCCGCGAGGGCCGCGCCTACAACGAGCCAGAGCCTACGCACGGGCGCGACACTAGCGCATTCTTCGATGCGGTTGGGAGGCCGAGCGGGCGGGCGATCAGTTCGAGGGCGTGGGGGCCGTCGCGTCGGGCGCGGCGGCGGCGATCACGGGCTCTTCGAGCGCCGCGGCGAGGACCTCATCCATCTTGGAGACGGTGATGAACTCGAGGGTGTTGCGGATCTCCTCGGGCACCTCTTCGAGGTCGGGCTTGTTGCGCTCGGGGAGGATGATGCGCTTGATGCCCGCGCGGTGCGCCGCGAGCACCTTCTCTTTGATGCCTCCGACGGGGAGCACGCGGCCGCGGAGTGTGATCTCGCCCGTCATGGCCACGTCGTGGCGAATCTTGATGCCCTTGAGCATCGAGACGAGCGCCGTAAACATGGTGACGCCGGCCGAGGGGCCGTCCTTCGGCATGGCGCCCGCGGGGATGTGAATGTGAATGTCCGACTTCTCGAGGAAGTCTTCGGGGAGCCCGTAGGTCTTCGACTTGGCGCGCACATACGAGAGCGCGGCCTGGGCGCTCTCTTTCATCACGTCGCCGAGCTGACCCGTGAGCTGCAGCTTGCCCTGGCCGTGCATGCGCGTGGCCTCGATGAAGAGGATCTCGCCGCCCACGGCCGTCCACGCGAGGCCCGTCGCCACGCCCGTCTCGTCGGTGCGCTCGGCCACCTCGGAGGTGAACTTCTGCGCGCCCAGGTACGGGTGAATGTCTTCGCCCGAATCGATGCGGTAGGGGCCCATCTCGCCCTCGGCGATCTTCACGGCCACGCCGCGGATCACCGCCGCCACCTGGCGCTCGAGGCTGCGCACGCCGGCCTCGCGCGTGTAGTGATCGATGATCTCCTCCACGGCGGTGTCGGTGATGGTGAGCTGCGCCTCCTTGAGGCCGTGCTCCTCGAGCTGCTTGGGGAGCAGGTGCTGGCGCGCGATGGCCTTCTTCTCGTTGCGCGTGTACCCGGGGATCTCGAGGATCTCCATGCGGTCACGGAGCGGCGGAGGGATGGGGTCGGCGACGTTGGCCGTCGCGACGAACATCACGTGCGAGAGGTCGTACTGGATCTCGAGGTAGTGATCCGCGAAGGTGTTGTTCTGCTCGGGGTCGAGCACCTCGAGGAGCGCCGCCGAGGGGTCGCCGCGGAAGTCGTGGCCGATCTTGTCGACCTCGTCGAGCATGAAGACCGGGTTGATCGTGCCCGACTTCTTCATGCCCTGAATGACCTGGCCCGGGAGGGCGCCCACGTAGGTGCGACGGTGGCCGCGGATGGCCGCCTCGTCGTGCACGCCGCCGAGCGAAATTCTCACGAACTTGCGGCCGAGGGCGCGCGCGATGGAGCGCCCGAGGGAGGTCTTGCCCACGCCGGGCGGCCCGAGCAGGCAGAGGATGGGGCCCTTCTTGTCTTGCTTGAGCTTGCGCACCGCGAGGTACTCGAGGATGCGCTTCTTGACCTTCTCGAGGCCGTAGTGATCCTCGTCGAGGACCTGGCGCACCTTGGCGATCTCGAGGTTGTCGGGCGTCTGCTGGGTCCACGGGAGATCGAGGATCCAGTCGAGGTACGTGCGCACGACGGTGTACTCCGCCGAGCCCACCTGCATCGAGCGGAGCCGCCGGAGCTGCTTGCGCGCCACCTGCTCGGCCTCGTTGGGGAGCGTCGCCTTCGCGATGCGCTCCTCGAGCCCGTCGAGGTCGCCCTGGTCGCCCTCATCTTCGCCGAGCTCTTCCTTGATGGCCTTGAGCTGCTGGCGGAGCACGTACTCGCGCTGGTTCTTGCCCATCTCCTCTTTGATCTGCGAGTTGATGCGCTCGCGCATCTTGAGGATCTCGAGCTGCCGCGTGAGCAGCTTGAGCACCTGACGGATGCGCTCCTTCACGTCGACCGTGTTCATGAGCTGCGCCTTCTCGTCGACGGGGGCGTCGAGGTTGGCGGCCACGAGGTCGGCGAGCGAGCCGGGCTCCTGAATGGAATCGATGAGCGACTGCGCCTCGCGGGGCAGCTCGGGCATGAGCTGAATCACCTGCTTGGCCACATCACGGAGCGACATCGCGAGGGCCTCGGCCTCGACGTCGTCGGTCACCGGGTGCTCCTCCATCCGGCGGATCTTGGCCTTGAGGTAGGGCGCGTGCTGCGTCACCGAATCGAGGCGGATGCGCGTGAGCCCCTGGAGGATCAGCGAGTAGTTGCCCGTCGAGTGCTTGAGGCTCTTGAGCACGCGCGCGGCGGCGCCGACGGGGTACAGGTCGCCCTCGCTCGGGTCGTCGATGTTGGGATCGCGCTGCGCGAAGATCGCGATCACGGGCTGGGAGAGGTTCTCGAGGTCCTCGACGAGGGCCACGGACTTCTCGCGGCCTACGTCGAAGGGCGCGACGGCGCCGGGAAAGAGCACCGCGTTCCGGATCGGAAGCACCGGCAATTCGTCCCCAAACTTCAGATCATTCTCGTCCGGGGGCTGCGCCCCACGCTTACGCTCCGGCATAGTCACCTCAAGGGTTCCAACGCGTCTCCGCGGTTGATCGCCGCGACAATAGTCACTGCCGCCCCCGCCGCGCAACGACACAAAAGTCCTCGTTCACCGCGTCGCCTCGGGCCGCGGCGAAAACCAACCCTCGGGCGCCCGACATCGCCGCAGAATCGCTGCGGTGTTGTGCTATCCACCACCGCGCCCTATGGACCTCTCTCCGCTGTGGCTCCTCGGCTGGCGCTGCCTCCACGCCCTCGGCCTCGCGGCGCTCCCCTGGGCGCTCCCCCTCGACGCGCAGCGCCCCGCGACCCTCGACGGCGCCCTGCTGCGCGTCCTCGCCGGCTACGTCGCCCTGGCGCTCCTCGTCGCGCTCGTGGTCTCTCTCGTCCGCGCGCGCCCTCGCGCCGCCTACGCGTACCTCGCCGCGGCCACCCTCGCGACCGCGCTCGCCGCCGCCGCGCTCCTCCCTCGCGGCGATGTCCCGCTGGGGGCGTCCGTGTGGCTCCTCGCGCCCCTCGCGTGGGCGACGCTCTTCGCGCGCGCCTCGCACGTCGCCGCGCCCTCTCGCCGCGGCGCCGCTCGCATCGTCGTCGCATTGCTCTTGGCGGTGAGCGCGGCCCTCGCCGCCCCGCGCGCGCGCTCCCTCGACGCGATGTGGTCCGACGTGGCGCTCCGCACGCCTGCGCACGCTCCCGCGTGGCGCGCGCTCGTCACCCGCGCCGCTGCGCGCGGCGACGGCGCCGCCG
>CAISKJ010001817.1 GCA_903885885.1 uncultured delta proteobacterium | reverse complement strand
GCTGCCGCCGCCCGAGCCCGAGCCCGAGGCCCCGCCGCCGCCCGCGCCCGCACCGCCGCCCGCGCCGGTGCCGATCGCCGAGCCCACGACGCTCGTGACCTTGCCCGAGGCGTGGCCCGCGCCCGCGCAGCAGACCGAGGCCACGCTCACGCTCGAAGAGGCCGCGCGGCTGTCGGCCTCGCTGCGCGCCGAGGTCACCACCGCGGTGAGCCTCGCGGAGATGAACGTCGCCGTCTCGTCGTCGCTCGACGCGCTCCATCCAGCCGCGTCGCAGCCCATACTGCACGACGTCAACGCCACGATGCCGCTGCTCATGACGTCGCCCGTCGCGGCGCCGCGCGCGCCCGTCGCGCCGCCGCCGTCGCCCTATGACGCGAGCGCGGCCCGCGACGCCACGGTGCGCCTCTCGCGCGACGAGGCTTCGCGCGAGTGGGCCACCTACCGCGCGGTGCAGATCGGCCTCGCGGTGGTCGTGGCGGTCATCCTGGTGACGGTGCTCGCGCTGCTCTTGCGGCGCTGAGCGCGTTCACCCGCCCGTGTGAAGGTGTTCACCCGCCCGTGTGAGCGCAGTTGACGGCGCCCGCGCGCGGGAGTGCCATCGCGGTCAGCGCGGATCACCTACGCAGCGAGCGAGCCCCATGACATTCCGTGACGATCGCGAAGCCGCGCACCAGCGCGCCGAGTCCCTGCAGCAAGAGGTCGAGACGCTCCAGCGCGAGGTCGCCGCGCTCAAGACGCCCACCGCCGCGCCGGCTTCCCCCTCCGCGCCCCCGAAGGCCTCCCGCGGTCCGCTGCTCCTCGTCGGGGCGAGCCTGGCGATCTTCGTCGTCGTCTGCCTCGATAAGGTCTCGATCGGCGTCCCGCGGCACGTTGCGCGCTCGGAGGCCATGTCGGCATCGCGATACGCGCAACACGCCGCGGCGGAGCGCCTCGCGGCCCGCGCACGCGAGGAGCAACTCTCGACGCCCCCGCCCCCGCCCGCGGTCGTCGAGGTCGCACCGACGCTCACCGGGCGCATCGCGTGGCCCGCGACCGTCGACGCCGCCGAGGGGGTGCGCGCCCGCGCGGGCGACGCCTGCGTGCTCGACGGCGACTTCGCCGTGCGCGGCCGCGACGTCACCGTGCAATCGCTCACCGTGCGCTGCGGCGATGAGACCCTCTACCGCTTCGACGACGACCCCGCGCACCCTGCACCCGCCAACATAGGGCTGCGCGAGGGGCCCGTGTACGGCGCCGCCACGCACGTGTACCTCCTGCGCTACGACGACGTCGCGGGCCTCTCTACGACGCGCCCGACGCTCGACGTCTCGACGCTGCGGCACACCGTCGCCCTCTCGCGCGCGGGCGCCACCCCCATGCGCGTGAGCCTCTACGTGCGCGACGTGAGCGACCCGCGCGAGGGCCCCGCGCTCAACCTCACGCAGCAGGCGCGCGCGCCCGCCTTCGCGGACGTGGTCGCGCGTGCGGGGCGGGTGCTGCGAGCGCAGGGCGCGGCCCCGGCGCGGGTGGGCGAGCGCTGCACCTTCGAAGCGCGCCCGGTGTGGGAGTTCAACGAGAGCTGCCGCGTGGCGCTGCGCTGCGGCGGGCGAATGCTCTACGGCGCGGGCGAGGCGGGCTACCTCGAGTGCGCGCAGCGCGCGGGGCGCCCCGTGGGCGCGCTCGACGAGCGCATCTCTTCCGAGGGCGGAGACCCGCGCCTCACGTGGAGCGGCAATCGGGTGACGGTGAGCGACTTCGGCGAGGCCGGTGCGTGGAGCCTCGACGTGGGGCTGTGACGCCCCGCGCCCTGACGCGCTCGGCTTCTCACTCGGGCTTCGGCGCCACGCCGTAGAGGGGCACGGGGATGTTCTCCGGCCGCTCGACGCGGCGCGTGCGGCGGCGCGGCGGCGCGCTGCGGCGTACGCCCGCGTCGGGGGCGCGCGCGGGG
>CAISKJ010001816.1 GCA_903885885.1 uncultured delta proteobacterium | reverse complement strand
GAGCCCGCGAAAGCGCACGCTCGCGAGAGGCGTTCAGTACGTCTCGATGTGAAAGCGCCCCTCGCGCTTCATCACGTCGCGGCGCGCGTCCCAGTCGACGCCGCGGGCGCGGCACAGGTCGCGGAGCGCCTCGGTCACGCCCTCTTCCATGCGCTTGTGGCCGCACACGTACACGAAGCAGTCGTCGTCGAGAACGTGGCGCAGCACGTCGTCGCCGCGGGCGCGCATGCGGTCTTGCACGTACTCCTTGGGGCGGCCGGGCGCGCGCGAGTACGCGAGGTCTACGTCGATGAGCGCCCCCGGGAGCTTCATGAGCGGCCCGTGGTAGGGCAGCTCGTGGGGGCTCCGCGCGCCGAAGAAGAGCAGAATGTCGCCGCCCTCGTTGAGCGGCAGGCGCCGCCGTCGGCGCTCGGTCATCGCGCGCATCGGGGCCGCGCCCGTGCCCGTGCAGATCATCAAGAGCCTGGCGCCCGGGTGGTTGGGCATCAAGAAGCTCGACCCGTAGGGCCCCGTCACCTGCACGCGCGCGCCGCGCGTGAGGTCGCAGAGGTAGTTCGACGCCACGCCGTGGGCCGGCTTGCCGTCGCGGTCGCTCACCACGCGCTTCACGGTGAGCGCGAGGTTGTTGTGCCGCGGCCGCTCGCCGTCGCGCGGCGAGGCCACCGAGTACAGCCGCACGTTGTGGGGGCGACCGTGCGCGTCGAGGCCCGGCGGAATGATCCCCACCGTCTGCCCCTCGAGCACGGGAAACGCCACGCGCCCGAAGTCGAGCACGAGGTGGCGAATGTCGCTGTCGCTGTCATCGCTCGTGAGCCGCAGGTTGCCCACCACGGTGGCCTCGGCGGGCCCCTCGGGCGAATACAACCCCACGTAGGGATGCGCGGCCGACCACGGCGGCGGCACGTGCCCGCTCGTCGCCGTGGCCCGCGCCGTGAGCGCCTCGACGTCGGCGGGAACGTCGCCCGCGAGCGGCTCTCCGTGCGACTGATCGGCCGGCAGCGCGCTCCACCCGAGCTGCTCCTCGACGGTCCAGGGCTTGAGCACCTGACGCCACGAGTCGATGGCGCCGGTGGGGCACGGGGGCAGGCAGTCGCCCGAGCCCGTGCAGTCTTCGTAGCGCACGACGTAGTTGTTACGGTCGTGCGTGATCGCACCGCGCGGGCACGCGGCCTCGCAGGTGTTGCAGCGGATGCAGACCTCGGGGTCGATGAGGTGCTGACGGGCTAACGGTGGCGCCATGGCGTGGGGGCTGCGATGCGCTCAGTGGAAGCGCACGTACTCGAAGTCGGGCGACTGGCTGTTGATGCCGCGGAGCGGCGGGGCGATCCAGTTGGCGTACTGGCCGGGCTTCGTCACGGCGCCCGAGATGGCCTGCACGTACGCGTGGTCGGCGTCGGAGGGGAGCCACTGCGGGGCCTGCGCGTGCCACGCGGCCTCGCTCACCACGCGGCCGTCGGGCGTCACGTGCTTGCCCGCGAACACGCCGATCTTGCGGTGAAACGCCTTGTGCGCGAGCGCGAGGCGCTGCGTGGCGCCACCCTTCTCGAGGATCTTGTTCCAGCGGTCGACGCCGCCCTGGCAGTCTTTGATGTAGTCGTCGCGAAGGCGCTCGTTGAGGGCCAGCGTGGCGCCCACGTGCCTCTCGCGCAGCCGGTCGCCGTCGACCTCGAGCACGGGGTACGAGGCCCCGCTGAGCACGTGGTCGTCGCCGAGCTTCGACTCTTCGAAGCGCCCCTTGATGCCCATGTTGAAGAAGGTCGCCGCGTTCGAAGACACCTCACCGCCGTAGAGGTCCAACGTCACGCTGAAGTGAAAGTTGAGGTACCGCTGCAGGGTGGGCAGGTCGATCACGCCCGCCGCGCGCAGGCGCACGGGGTCGTCGGTGCCGAGCTGCTTCATCACCTCGAGGGTGCGCGTGACGATGCGCGCGATGCCCGACTCGCCCACGAAGAGGTGGTGCGCCTCCTCGGTGAGCATGAAGCGCGTCGAGCGCGCGAGCGGGTCGAAGCCCGACTCGGCCAGCGCCGCGAGCTGATATTTGCCGTCGCGGTCGGTGAGAAACGTGAAGAGAAAGAACGACAGCCAGTCGGGCGTGCGCTCGTTGAAGGCCCCCAGCATGCGCGGCCGATCGGCGTCGCCCGAGCGTCGCTCGAGCAGGGCCTCGCCCTCCTCGCGGCCGTCGCGACCGAAGTGGGCGTGGAGCAGGTACACCATGGCCCAGAGGTGCCGACCCTCCTCCACGTTCACCTGGTAGAGGTTGCGGAGGTCGTAGAGCGACGGGCACGAGGCGCCCAGGTACCGCTGCTGCTCCACCGAGGCGGGCTCGGTGTCGGCCTGCGTCACGATGATGCGACGCAGGGTGCTGCGGTACTCGCCGGGCACGTCGTTCCACACCGGTGCGCCCTTGTGCTCGCCGAAGCCGATCTCGCGCTTCTCCTCCGGCGGCGTGAGAAAGATGCCCCAGCGATAGTCGGGCATCTTTACGTGTTCGAAGTGCGCCCAACCCTTGGCGTCGACGCTCACCGCGGTGCGCAGATACACGTCGTGGTTGGCCGAACCCTCGGGGCCCATCTCGCGCCACCAGTCGAGGTACTTCGGCTGCCAGTGCTCCAGCGCCCGCTGCAACTGCTTGTTGCTCGCGAGGTCGACGTTGTTGGGAATCTTCGAGGCGTAGTCGATCGCCATGGCGACGCCCCTTAGCAACGCGCGTGCACACGCTGTTTCTTCGTGGCGCGGCGCACCCGTGCTCGCGAGCGCGGCAAACCTTGCTGCCAGGGGCGCGCGCAGTGCACCCGATGCAGGGCTGCCTGTGCGCGACGCGCAACGCTCGCTGGGGTAGTCTCCGCGCCCCTCAGCCATGACCCTTCGCAAGATCGCCCACCTCGGTCACCCCATCCTCCGACAGACGGCGCGCACGCTCACGCGCGACGAGCTCCTCGCGCCCGAGACGCAGCGCTTCATCGACGACCTCGTCGAGACCATGCGCGACGCCAACGGCGCGGGCCTCGCGGCCCCGCAGGTGTACGAGTCGGTGATGATCTGCGCCCTCGAGGTGAAGAAGAACCCGCGCTACCCCTACAAGCCCGACATCCCCCTCACGATCGCCGTCAACCCGGTGATCGAGCTGCTCACCGACGAGCGCTTCGACAACTACGAGGGCTGCCTCTCGGTGCCCAACTTCCGGGGGCTCGTCCCGCGCGCCACGGAGATCAAGGTGAGCTACCTCGACCGCCACGGAAACGCCGTCGCGCACGAGGTCCGCGGGCTCACCGCGGGCACCTGGCAGCACGAGGTCGACCACCTCTTCGGCAAGGTGTTCGTCGACCGCGTCGTCGACCTCACCTCGTTCTGCACGTGGGCGGAGTTCGAGCGCTACCAGATGGCGGGCTTCGTCGAGCGCGCGAAGGCCCTCGTGGCGCGCTACGGGAGCTGACGGCTACTCG
>CAISKJ010001815.1 GCA_903885885.1 uncultured delta proteobacterium | reverse complement strand
TGTCGCGAAGCTCCTCGGGGTGAGCGCCCGCGAGGTGCTCCCGTGCTCGACGGGCGTCATCGGGTGGCGGCTCCCCGTCGACGCGATGCTCGCCGCGCTCCCCGCCGCGGTCGAGGCCCTGCAGGGCGCGTCGGTGATGCCCGCGGCCGAGGGCATCGTCACCACCGACCTCTACCCCAAGGTGCGCCGCGCCTCCGTCGGTGAAGGTTCCATCGTGGGCATCGCCAAGGGCGCCGGCATGATCGAGCCCAACCTCGCCACGATGCTGGTGTACCTCCTCACCGACTGCGACGTGTCGCGCGACGACCTGCGCGCGGCCCTGCGCGACGCCGTCGAGCCCACCTTCAACGCCATGTCCATCGACAGCGACACGAGCACCTCCGACACGGTGACGCTCGTGTCGTCGCGGCGCGTGCCCTGCGAGCTCGGGGCCTTTCGCGAGGCCCTCACGCGCGTGTGCGCCGAGCTCACCGAAGACGTCGTGCGCAACGGCGAGGGCGTGCACCACGTGGTGCGCGTCGAGGTGCGCGGGGCCACCGACCGCGCGCTCGCCCTCGGCGTGGGCAAGTCGATCGTCAACGCGCCCCTCTTGCAGTGCGCCATCTGCGGCAACGACCCCAACGTGGGGCGCCTCGTGATGGCCATCGGCAAGCACGTGGGCGCCGTGGCGCCGGGCGCCGACCTCTCGCGCTGCGCCATCGCCATGGCGGGGCGAACCATCTTTCGCGATGGGGCCTTCGAACTCGATCAGGGCACCGAAGAGGCCCTCGTGGCGCACATGAAGGCCGCGGAACTCTACGCGAGCGTGGCGCCCGCCGACGGGCTCACGTTCAAGCCCGCGGTGCGCTATCCGCCGCACGAGCGCCGCGTCGAGATCCGCGTCGACCTCGGGCTCGGCGACGCCGCGGCCACGGTGCTCGGCGCCGACCGATCGCACGAGTACATCAGCGAGAACGCCGACTACCGCACCTGAGGGCGAAGAGGGCGCTTCTTCGGGCCTCGCGGGCGTCGTACGGTGCATCTCAGCGAGAGAGGTGAGGTTTTGGCCGACGAGATCCCCAAAGGACGCATCGCGCGAGGACTCGCGCTCGTAAAGCTGGCCGCGGGCGAGCTGCCCATGGTGGCCAACCGTGTCTTGCGGGGCGACAAGGAGCCAAACTTCGACCTCGCCCTCGCGCAGCAGTCGGCCGACCGCGCGCTCAAGGTGCTCGGCGACCTGCGAGGGCTCGCGCTCAAGGTGGGGCAGACGCTCTCGTACGTGGACGGGCTCCTCCCCCCGGAGGCGACCGAGGTCTACCAGAAGACGCTCGCGAAGCTCCAGTCGGGCGCCCCCACGGTGACCTTCGACGACATTCGCGCGGAGATCGAGCGGGGCCTCGGGCGGCCCCTCGGCGAGGCGTACACGCGCTTCGACGAGGCCCCCCTGGCGGCCGCGTCGATCGGGCAGGTGCACCGCGCGGCCCTGCGCGACGCGCACGGCGTCGAGCGCGAGGTGGCGGTGAAGGTGCAGTACCCGTCGATCGCGCGGGCCCTCACGAGCGACCTCAAGAACCTCGAGGCCCTCCACCCGATGATCGCCGTGATGGCCCCCGGGGCCGACACCCGCGGCGGCCTCGACGAGGTGGTCGAGCACATCGCCGCGGAGCTCGATTACACCCGCGAGGCGCGCAATCAAGACATGTTTCGCGAGATGACCGTCGGGTGGGAGGGCGTCACCATCCCCGCGGTGTACCACTCGCACACGGCGCGCAACGTGATCACCATGGAGTTCGTCGACGGGCGCTCGCTGCGCGACGTCGCCGAGCACGGGTCACAAGACCTGCGCGACCGCGTGGGCAAGGCCATCTTTCGCTTCACCCTCGGCCTCGCGCTGGGCCGCGGGGTGTTCAACACCGACCCGCACCCGGGCAACTACCTCGTCACGGGCGACGGCACCGTGGCCTTTCTCGACTTCGGCAGCGTGAAGGTCATGCCCGCCGACCTGCACGCGCGGTGGAAGGAGATCGCGAAGCTCCTCGTGGCCAACCGCGTCGACGAATGGCGCCGCGAGAGCGCGCAGCTCTTCGGCATGGAGGCGATGGACCCGCGCGCGCGCAAGCACCATCAAGACTTCATGCTGCACACGGCCTCGATGGTGGCGCGCGACGAGGAGGTCACCCTCGACCGCGCCCTGCTGCGTCAGGCCGTCACCGACGGGATGCAAACGGTGAAGGACATCGGCCGCGACGTGGGGTGGATCCCCTCGCGCGGAAAGACCGTGGCCATGCCGCCGGACTTCGTGATGGCCGGGCGGATGCAACTCGGCCTCATCGCCGTGCTCGCCCAGCTCCGACCGCGCGCCAACTGGAACCGCATCCTGCGCGCCGAGCTCGGGATGTAAGCCCCCGCGCTACGCGGGCGCGGCGATCGACGTGAGGCCCAGCGCCGCGCGCATCTCGCCGAGCATCACGGTGCAGAACTTGATCGCGTCCTGGTTGGCCTCGAGCTGCGCGCTCACGCCGCGGGCGCTGGCGTCGTGCTCGGCCTGCAGCGTGGCGTTGGCGTCGAAGAGCGTGGCGCGGTGCGCGACGATGCGCGCGGCGAGGTCGCGCACGGCCTCTGCGAAGGCGCTCGCGGCGAGGCCGCGGGCCTTCGCGTCGATCAGGTCGCGCCAGTCGCCGTGCAGCTCGACGAGCCGCTGCGAGTGGGTCGACATCGTAGGGAGCGTGTGAATCTCCGTCTCGTCGAAGGCCGCGTCGTCCGCCATGGGGGCGCGTCATACCCTCGAACGGCACCGCACTTCCACTGCGCCGCACACGATTGAATGCGGTAGCTTCGGCGCCGGCGATGACACCCGACGCGAACGAAGATCACACCGCCGCGGCCCCGGCGCCCGGGCGCTACCTCGTCACGGGGGCCACGGGCTTCGTGGGCGCGCACCTCGTCCGTCGGCTCGTCGCCGCGGGCTGCGAGGTCACCGCGCTCGACGTGGCCCCGCCGCCGGTGATCCCCGCGGGCGTGCGCTACGTGCGCTGCGACCTGCGCGACCGCGACGCCGTGCGCGGGGCCATCGCCGGCGGGAGCGTCGACTACGCCGTGCACCTCGCCGCGCGCGTCGGCGACTGGGGATCGTTCGCAGACTTCGAAGCCATCAACGTCACGGGCACGCGCCACGTGCTCGAGGCCCTCACCGACGCGGGCGCGCGCCGCGTGGTGCACATCTCCTCCATCGCCGCGATGGGCCTCGACGCGGGCGACGGGGCCGACGAGCGCGTGGGCCCCTTCGCCGCGGGCGACGCCTACAGCGCCACCAAAGGGGCGGGCGAAATGGTCGCGCGCGAGCTCCAGCGCGGCGGCGCCCCGGTGGTCATCGTGCGTCCCGGCGACGTCTACGGCGTGGGCAGCGTGCCGTGGGTGGTGCGCCCCGTGCAACTCATGCGCGAGGGCAAGATGATCCTCGTCGACGGCGGCCGCGGCCACTTCGCGCACGCCCACGTCGACAACGTGCTCGACGGCGTGCTCCTCGCGCTCGCCCACGAGAAGGCCACCGGCGAGACCGTGATTCTCACCGACGGCGACGCGCACTGCACCATCGGCGACTACTTCACCCGCCTCGCCGACGCCGCGGGCGTTGCGCGCCCCACGCGCTCGGCGCCGCGCGCCGTCGCAAAGGCCGTGGCCCTCGGCTTCGAAACCGTCGCGCGCATCACGAAGCGCCCGCCCGCATTCACCCGCGCCGCGGTCGACTTCGTGCTGCGCCGCGGGTCCTTCGACGTGAGCAAGGCCCGCACGCTCCTCGGGTGGGCGCCGCGCGTCTCCCTCGACGCCGGCCTCGCGCAACTCAAAGCCCACTATCAGGCATCATGAGCCGCTACGATTTCTCCCTCGTCGACGTGTTCGGTCATGGGCCGCTCGAGGGCGCCACGGTGGCCGTCGTGCGCGCCGACGACGACCCGGGGCCCCTCGCGCAGCGCATCGCCGCCTCGCTCGGCGCGAGCGCCACGGTCTTCGTGCTGCCGCCGCGCCGCGACGACTGCGAGCGCCGCGTGCGGGTGCTCACCCCGTGGCGCGAGCTCCCCCTCTCGGCCAAGGGCGCCTTCGCGGCGGCCGCGGCGCTGGGCCTCGACCGCCCCATCGCCTTCGAGCAGGGCGTCATTCGCACGGTGGTCTCGCCCGCCGCGATGCCCGACGGCGCGGCCGGTTGGGCGCTGCCCGTCGCGCGTCCCGTCATCAACGGCCGCCCCGTCGAAGACCGCGCCCTCGCCGCGTCGGCCCTCGCCCTCGACCCGAATGATCTCTCCGAGGGATTGCCCGTGCAGTCGGCCTCCTGCGGCTGGCTCACGGTGCTGGCGCCCGTCGCCACGCGCGACGCCCTCGCCCGCGCCACGCTGCAGCCCGCCCTGTGGCAGCGCGTGATCGAGAAGGCCAAGCCCTTCGGCGCGGTGGCCTTCGTGCCCTCGCCCGAGGGCCCCGTCGCGGTGCGCTGCCTCGTGCGCGCGGGCGACGACGCGGGCACCGGCCTCGCGTGCGCCTCGCTCGCGGCGTACCTCGTGCGCTTCG
>CAISKJ010001814.1 GCA_903885885.1 uncultured delta proteobacterium | reverse complement strand
GAGAAGACCTTCGCCGCGGGCAAGATCCCCGGCGGGTTCTTCAAGCGCGAGGGCCGCCTCCGCGACGAGGAGATCCTCACGTCGCGCCTCATCGACCGCCCGTGCCGCCCGCTCTTCCCGGACGGCTACCGCCACGACACGCAGGTCACCGCGACGGTGCTCTCGGTCGACAAGGTGAACCCCTCCGACGTGCTCGCCCTCACCGGCGCGAGCGCGGCGCTGCACCTCTCCGACATCCCCTGGGCGGGCCCCATCGCGGGCGTTCGCGTGGGCCGCGTCGACGGCAAGTTCATCGCCTTTCCGACCTTCGAACAGACCGAGAAGAGCGACCTCGACATCGTGGTGGCCGCGAGCCGCGACGCCATCGTGATGGTCGAGGGCGGCGCCGACGAGGTGTCCGAGGACGACCTCATCGAGGCCCTCATGTTCGCGCACCGCAGCGTGCAGCCCCTCATCGAGCTGCAGGAGCGCCTGCGTGAGGCCGTCGGGCGCCCGAAGCGCGCGTTCAACCCCAAGCGCCCCTCCGACGAGATGGTGCGCCGCGTCGCCGAGGTGGCCTCCGCGCCCCTCGCCGAGGCCGCCCGCACGCGCGTCAAGCAGGAGCGCTACGGCAAGGTGAAGGCCGCTTCGAAGGCCACCGTCGAGGCCCTCCTCCCCGAGTTTCCGGGGGAGGAGAAGTTCATCAAGCAGGTGTTTCACGACCTGCAGTCGCACACCATTCGCACGATGGTGGTCGACACCGGGATGCGCATCGACGGCCGCGACACGGTCACCGTGCGCCCCATCGCCTCCGAGGTCGGCTGGCTCCCGCGCGTGCACGGCTCGGCCCTCTTCACCCGCGGCGAGACGCAGGGCATCGTGACCGCGACGCTCGGCACCTCGCAAGACGAGCAGAAGATCGACGCCCTCACCGGCGAGCGGTGGAAGCGCTTTCTGCTTCACTACAACTTCCCGCCCTACTCGGTGGGCGAGGTCAAGCCCCTGCGCGGCCCCGGCCGCCGCGAGATCGGCCACGGCAACCTCGCCGAGCGCGCCCTCGTTCGCATGATGCCCACCAACGAGCAGTTTCCGTACACCATTCGCGTGGTGAGCGAGATCACCGAGTCGAACGGCTCGAGCTCGATGGCCACCGTGTGCGGCGGCACCCTCGCCCTCATGGACGCCGGCGTGCCCATTCGCGCCCCCGTGGCGGGCATCGCCATGGGCCTCATCAAAGAGAACGACAAGGTGGCCGTGCTCACCGACATTCTCGGCGACGAGGATCACCTCGGCGACATGGACTTCAAGGTGTGCGGCACCCGCAAGGGCGTGACCGCCATTCAGATGGACATCAAGATCGAGGGCCTCTCGCGGGAGATCCTCGACAAGGCGCTCCGCCAGGCGCGCGACGCGCGGCTCCACATTCTCGACCGCATGCTCACCACGCTGTCGACGCACCGCGCGGACCTTTCGAAGTACGCGCCGCGCATCACCAGCATCAAGGTGAAGCCCGACCAGATTCGCGTCGTGATCGGCCCCGGCGGCAAGACCATCAAGGGCATCGTCG
Source organism: uncultured delta proteobacterium (assembly GCA_903885885.1). Taxonomy (GTDB): domain Bacteria; phylum Myxococcota_A; class Polyangia; order Polyangiales; genus CAISKJ01. The sequence continues at coordinate 1,122 of CAISKJ010001814.1, read as the reverse complement.
ACCAGACCGGCGTGGCCATCGACATTCAAGACGACGGCACGGTCAACATCGCCAGCTCGGACCCCGTGGCCGTGCAGCGCGCCATCGACATCGTGCGCGGCCTCACCGCCGAGGCCGAAATCGGCACGGTGTACAAGGGCACGGTCAAGCGCATCGTCGACTTCGGGGCCTTCGTGGAGATCTTCCCCGGCACCGAAGGCCTCGTGCACGTGAGCGAGCTCGCCCACGACCGCGTCGAGAAGGTGAGCGACGTCCTCAAGGAGGGCGACGAGCTCGACGTGAAGGTGCTCTCGATCGAAGAGGGCACCGGCAAGGTGCGCCTGTCGCGCCGCGCGGTGCTCCCGCTCCCCGAAGGCGAAGAGGGTCAGCGCGCCAAGGAGCGCATGGAGCGCTCGCACACCGAGGGTCCGCCCCGCAGCAGCGGCGGCCGTGACGATCGCCGCGGCCCGCCCCGCGGTGGCCCGCGCCGCTAGCTCCTTCTCCCTCCCCTCCCCGCATCGCTCCGTGAGACCTTCTTCTCACGGAGCGCACGCGTGAACCTCCTCGCACAGAGCCCCGATGAGCGCTTCGACCTGGTCGATGCGCATGGCAATCCGCTCGGCCTCTCGAAGCGCCGCGCCGACGTGCACCGCGACGGCGACTGGCACCGCGCCGTGCACCTCTGGGTGGTCAACGCCGAGGGCGCGCGCCCGTGGGTGGTGCTCCAGCGCAGGAGCCTCGCGAAGGACACCTGGCCCGGCCGCGTCGACGTGTCGGTGGCCGGTCACCTCGCCGCGGAAGAGACCCCCGACGACGCGCTGCGCGAGGCCGACGAGGAGATCGGCCTCACGGTGACCCCCGCGGAGACGCGGTGGCTCGGGCGCGCCGCGAAGACGCTCGCGCTCCCTGATGGGGGTTGCGACAACGAGATCCTCGACGTGTATGTGACGCGCACCGCGCGGGCCCTCGACGCGCTGCGCCCGCACCCCGCGGAGGTCGCCGCGCTGCTCGCCGTCGACCTCGACGACGCCCTCGCGCTGTGGACCGGCGCCCTCGCGCGAGCCCCCGCGCGCAGCCTCTCGCCGTCGGGGGCGGTGACCGTGACGGAGGTGCGCGCCGACGAGCTCTGCGCGCCCGACAGGG
>CAISKJ010001813.1 GCA_903885885.1 uncultured delta proteobacterium | reverse complement strand
GCTCGCGCGCGCCGGCGTGGACGCGCTGAAGGCTGCTGAATGGGGCCGCATGGTCTTCGTCGACCCGGACACAGCCCCGGCCGCGATGGTTCATGTGCTCCCCACGGGCGCGCGCGAGCGCGACGGCGCGCCGCTTCGAATGAGCGGGGCGCGGCGCATCGTGACGTCCGCGGCCGTGCTCCGTGGGTGGCTCTCGGGCGCCGCGCGATGGGTGAATGACGGGGCGGGGCAACAGGGCAACGAGATGCACGCGATCGACCCGCCTGAGCCGGTGGTGTCGTACGTGCTCGGCGCCGTCGAAGGGCTGCGGCCCCTCCGCGGCATCGTCGAGGCCCCTGTGATGCGCCGCGACGGGTCCATCGTCGACGCCCCCGGCTACGACCCAGCGACGCAGCTCTTCGCGGCCTTCGACGGCGAAGCGTCCCGTGAGGCGCTCGGCGCGATCCCGAAGAGCCCGACGCAGGCCGACGCGGCGAGCGCGCTGCAACTGCTCCACGGCCTGGTGAGCGACTTCCCCTTCGAGGCACCGGAGCACCGCGCGACGTGGTGCGCTGGCCTGCTGACGATGTTCTCGCGCGAGGCCTTCACGGGCCCCGCACCGCTGTTCATGGTGAACGCGAATGTGCAGGGCACTGGCAAGTCCCTGCTGTCTGAGATCCCCGGGCGGGTCATGTCGGGGCAGTCGCCCGCGATGTTGACCTGGACGGGCGACGACATCGAGTTCAAGAAACAGGTCACGTCCGAGATGATCGCCGGAACCCGGTGCATCATCATCGACAACATCACGGGCAAGTTCCGAAGCCCGACGCTCGACAAGATCATCACCAGCGGTACGCACCGCGACCGGATGCTCGGCGGCAACATCCTCGTCGCGGGGGTGATGGTCGCGACGTGGTGGGGCTCCGCGAACAACATCGACCCGTCGAAAGACCAGGGGCGACGCATCGCGCCCATCGAGCTCGTTTCGCGCGTCGTCTGCCCCGAAGATCGCAAGGGCTTCGCCGCAGACGGCACCGACGGAGAGAGGGGCGAGGCCGCCCTGCGCGCGTTCGTCGACCGCAACCGATGGCGCTACGTCGCGGCCGTGCTGACCATCCTCCGCGCGTGGCACTGCGCGGGGCGACCCGACCATGACGGGCCCGCGTGGGGCTCGTTCTCTGGATGGTCGCGGGTCGTGCGCGGCGCGCTGGTGTTCGCGGGCGACACAGACCCAGGCAAGGCTCACGAGTCGTTCCGCGATTCGGCAGCGTCCGACACGAGCACCCTTCGCACGATCATCGAAGGGTGGGCGCTCGCGCGAACCCGCGGCGTCATTCCCCCGCACGGTGCGCCGCTCGCGCGCGTTGCGAAGGTGCTCACGACGGAGAGCGCCGCCGCAGCCCGCGACGCGAGAGACGACCGCGGCGCAGAACTGCGGGATGCACTCGAAGCGTGCGCAGGTGGTGAGCCGATCGAGCGATGGCGCGGGGTTCCTGAGCCCGTGTCGAAGTTCTTTCGCGACCACAAGCGGGCGCGCTCCAAGCTGTCAGACGGCCGAATCGCGTGCATCAACACCGGCAAGCTCTCCGCGGGCTCAATGTCATGGACGATCGAATTCGCGGAGAGAGCTGAACGCTTTCCCAGTGGTGGGGATAGTGGGGATGGTGGGGATGTTTCTAAGGGAGCTTCCGGCGAAGGCTCCGCTCCTATGGAATCCGACGCGGCTACATCCCCACCATCACCCCCATCCCCACCACTGAACGGCCGATCCGGTCGGGTGACGTTCGATGCGTGACGGCGCGTGCCATTCTCCCCCGCCGCAGGGTGCAGAACCGCCCGCAACTACCCGCATCCCCCGCACCGTCGACGGCCCCGCGGTGCGGCTCGAGGTGACGGCGGACGGGCGGGTGCGCGTCGACGTTCCCGCGGGGTGGTGTCTCCCCGATCGACTGCGCCGCGACCTCGACGCCATCAAGCCCGAGCTGCTCCGGGCCCTGGCGCCCGACCTTCCGCCCGCTGGCTCGTGGCCCGCGGCGTGGTGCGAGTTCTTCGAAGAGCGCGCGAGCACCGCGGCCGAGTCCGGCGCCGTCGACCCCCTCGCGGTCGCAGAGGCAGACCTCCGCCTCGCGGTATGGCGGGGCGACGTCGAGGCGTAGGCACCGCCAAAAAGCGCCACGAAGCGCCACACGAGCCCCGTAAACCTTCACCCGCCGCACGTAAACCACCGCCCCGCGGGCGCCCATCAGGGCGACGGGAAGCGACGGGAGGCGACGCCGTGCGAGGCCGCGAAGGGCCGCGCAGCACCGCGCGGGCGACACGGCCACCCCGTCGGGTGCAGCCCGCGCACCGTCGCCCGCCGTCGGGTGCGTCGACCTCGAGGTATCAGCGACGGAGCATCACCCGCGGGGCCGCGCCGAGGCGCGCGAGCTGGTGCGCGTCGACCTCGACGGCGCTACTTCCCCTCGACGTCGAGGCCTTTCACCACCAGCGCGAGCGCCTTCGCGTTCAACGACCGCTCGCCCGCGCACCACATCTGCAACGTGCTGCGCGCGACCCCATGCGCCCGCGCGAACGGGGCGACCTTCAACCCCGAGGCCAGGAACCGCGCCAGCACGGCCGCGCCGTCGGGTGCGGGCTTGGTGCGTGCTCCGCCCTTCGTCGAGGTGCTCCCCGCCCTCGCAGCCGTTGGCGTCGGAGCGTGTCCGGCGCTCGCGCTGGCCTTCGTCGAGGTGCTCCCCGTCGACGCTCCGCCGTCGGGGGCCTCGCCCACGAGCGCGCGGTGAACGGCCATCGGGTCGCGCGCGAGCTCGGCGCGGAGCTGCACCAGCCCGCGCGTGAGGGCCGCGACGGCGATGCTGTTGCGGGGCAGACGGAGGGCGGCGGGCACCTGGTCAACGAGCGCGTCGAGCTCGGCGCGCAGCTCGGCGGGCACGCGCAGCGGAAGGGCCGTCTCGCGGTCGTACTTCGATGGCATGGCGGAGAGAGGTACACGCGCGCTCCACGTGGGTGAAGGGGCGTGACCCGTGCGCGGTCGGTGCTCGTGCGGTGTGTGCTCGGAGCGTGCTCCGAGTGTGGCCGGTGCGGTAGAGTCGCGGCCCGTGACCCCCTCGACGCAATGGGCCTCGCTCGGCGCTTTGGATCCTTCGAAGCGCCGCGGGGCGCGGCTCCCTCCCTCCATGATCACCAGCACGGCGCGCGTGGCCCTCGCCGCGGGGCGGTGCGTGCTCGTTCACCACGACGGAGTGCGCGCCACCTTCCGCGCGGCGGGCGGTGTGTTTCACTCGCCGCCCCTCGTGCGCCTCGACGCCCTCGGCGCGATCCCCGGCGCGGTCTACATCGTCGAGGCCAGCGACGCGCCGACGGGCCCGCACCCCGTAGGCTTGGAGTTCCTCGCCCTGGTGCTCGAGGCCCCGAAGCCAACCCCGACGCCCACGAGCTCGACGCCCACGAGCCCGACGCCCACGAGCTCGACGCAGGGCCGCTCGCGTCGCTCGGCGCCGACGTCGACGCACCCCGCGGGCGATGCCCCCACGAGCTGCACCACGGGCGACGGCGGGCGGGTGTTCCGCCGCGGCATGTGTCGGAGCTGCTACCGCAAGCTCGGGCCGCACGAGGGCCTTCCCGCTCGGCGCCCCGGGCCTGCACCGTCTCTTGAGCGGGTGCTCCGCTCGTGGCTTTCGCGCAGTCCTACCGTGCGGGCGACGATGGAAGCCGCGCTCGCGGCCGCGGTCGCAGTCGACGCTCCGGGCCCGTAGACGCCCGCCGTACACGCACGGGGCGGTGTGTGTACACCCGCTCCCGACGGGGGCACCGTCCCCCGGTTGCGTGCCACCACAACGGGGCGACGTCGAGGCATTTTTGCGACGCTGCGCCCATGAGTGACCGGCAGAAAATCTATCGCCTCGCGCTCGCGGTCGACCTCGACGCGCGCACCGTAGCCCGATGGCTCGACGGCGGGCGCGTGCTCCCCTCCGTTCGCGCCTCCCTCACCGCGGCCGCGAAGCGCCTCAAGATCGAAGGCCCCGCGCCTCGACAGGTGGCCGCATGAAGACCCTCTCGCCCCTCGACGCTGCGCGGTAGACCCTGCGCGATCACCCCGGCGCCGGGCCCGAGCTCGCCGCCCTCGCCGCGGCCGTGAACGAGCACGGCGACGCGACGGCGCGCCGCGTCGCCGTGGCCGACACGATCCCCGCCGCGACGGCCGCAGTCACCGAAGCACAAGCCGCGTGGGTGGTAGACCAGAGCCCCGCGCGCTGGCGTGCAGTGGAGCAAGCGAAGCTCAGGGCCGACGCCGCGGCGGGGCAGCTCGTGGCCCTCGAAGCCGGTGCGGCGCGCACCCTCGAAGCCATCGGCCCCGCCCTGGTGGCCGCTCTCACCGCGGAGCGGGCCGCGTTCGCGGCGTCGTTCGAGAAGACGGCCGGCGCGCAGCTCGTGGCGTACGCCCGCCACGCGCGAACCCTCGAACGCGCCTACAGCGACCTCGCGCGCACCGTCGCCGACGCGCGCGACCATAGCGAAGACCTGCTCGTGCGGCTCCGCGCGGCGGGCATCGTCGACGATCACCAGGGCATCGCTCCGCTTGACGTGCGGGTGAAGCTCACCGCGCACGACCTCGCGGGCACCATGCTCGCAGAGACCGACCTCGCGGGGTGGCGCCGCGGCGATTGCCTCCATGCGTCGTCGCCCATGGATCACCTCGCGGGCAAGCCGTCGAAGGGTGGCCACCTCGAGCGCCGTGCGATCGACGCCGCGGCGCGCGCCCTGGCGCCCGCGTCGAGCCCCTTCACCCTCGCTCCCCAACCACCAGAGGCCGCGTGATCCCTCGCGGGGTCACACGAGAGAGGGGGCGGGTGCGGTGCGCAGCGCGCGGCGTCACTCCTCCGCGGCGCGCCGTCCATCCTTCACCCCGCCCTCTCCCTCGTGCGGCCCCGCACGCATCACCAGAAAGCACACCATGAGCACCAGCAACGGCCGCGCGGCCCGATTCGAAGG
>CAISKJ010001812.1 GCA_903885885.1 uncultured delta proteobacterium | reverse complement strand
GTCGGCGACGACGCGCGCGGCGGCCGCGTCGGGGCGCTCGACGGCGCGCACGCGGAGGGCGGTCGCGACGAGGGTCTCGGTGTCGAGGTCGAGGCCCGTGGGCGCGCCCTTGTCGAGCGCGTCGGCGAGGCGCGAGGCCGCGCGGATCTCCTCGTCGGTGGGCGGCGGACCGTCGTCGGTGTTCCAGCGTTCGTTCGGGTCGCTCATCGCACTCCGTAGGCCTTTCTCAAGGCCGCGAGAGCCCTGTGCAGAATGACGTCGAAATTGCCCAGCGTCACGCCGAGCTCGGCGGCGCACTCCTCACGTGGGCGCTCCTCGATGAGCCGTAGCTCCACCGCGCGGCGGTATCGGTCGCTGAGGGTGTCCATCGCGGCGCGGAGCATCTGGCCCGTCGCGGCGCGCTCCTGCGAGGCGATGAGGGCCTCGTCGGCGCCCGCGTGGTGCATCGGCGCGACGAGCGCCACGTGCTGTTCGAAGCGGTCTTCCATGCGGCCGCGGCGCTGCTTCTTGCGCACGTGGTCGATCACCAGGTTCACCGCGATCTGGCGAAACCAGGGGAACACCCCGGCGCCCGTCCAGCGGTACGTGTCGATGCGGTCCATCCCGCGGAGGAGGGCGTCGCGCAGAATGTCTTCCGCGTCGGCGGGGTTGCCGATGCGCGGGAGGATCACCGCGGCGTAGAGCGGTCGCGCCACGCGGTCGAGCACCTTCTGGAGGGCCTCGCGGTCGCCGCGCTGCGCGGCCTCTACGAGTGCGCGCTCTTCCTCTGCCGCTGCGTCGGGGCCGGTCATCGTCTCCCGCCGCGGCGGACCATAGGCCAAAGCGCTCCACGCGGGAAGCGCGAGCGGGCCGAAGGTACCCGGTTGCATGGCCAGTGCGGTCATCGTCGCGAACAACGCCGCGACCCCGCGCGCCCTTACGCTCCATTCTGTTGCGTCATTGTCTTTACAAGGCTCTGCAGCGCATGAATCCTCTCGCGCACCCCTATGGCCGACACGTACATCGACTACGACGAGACGCGCGTTTACGGCGACTACGCCATCGAGCAGGTGGCGCGCCTGGTGGTCGGGCGCCTGCGCGAGTTCGACCCCGCGCTCCAGTTCGCGACGACGGCCCTGCGCGCTGCGACCGACGTCGTGGCGGCGCACCTGCACGCCGCCCGCAGCGGCGACCCCGCGCTCCACACGCTCATGGTCGCGCGCGAGGCGCCCATGCGCGAGGCCCGCGACGTGGTGCTCCGCTTCGCGCACCACCTCGAGTCGCACCGCGCCGGCGTCGTGCCCTTCGACCGCTTCTTCGTCGACGCGCCCGACACGCTCTCGCACCGCGGCCCCGTGCGCCTGCTCGCTGCGCTCGACCACGTGCTCGGCAGCCTCGATGAGCACCGCGGCGCCGTGCGTGACGCCGACCACTGGCGCGTCGAGCTCGCGGCCGCGCGCGGGGCGCTCGAGCACGTCGTCGCGCAAGACCGCGCCCTGCGCGCCCGCGACGTCACCACCCCCGCGCTCGCCGCCGCACGCGATCACTGGCTCGCCGTGTACAACGCCGCGAAGCACCTCGTGGCGT